>CAZSUQ010000007.1:0-1673 GCA_964609935.1 uncultured Thermodesulfobacteriota bacterium
GTTGTCAAGGTCGATATCCTTGGTCAAATCGCACTCAATGATCGAGTCAATTCCCTTCGCTGGCGTGACAACACGGTACTCAGGCCATTGGCTGTCCCTGAAAAGCTCCCAGTACTGATGCTGAATTTTACGGTTGCCGCCTGCAAGCCAAGCTTCGAATCTGAATTCATCGTAGTTGAAAACAATCGCAATCTTCAGGCCACGATGCTTGAGTATCGGCGGGAAGAGCGCGAAATAGGTCATATCCATGTAACCCTGATAAAGACCGGATATGGAAAAATCTTCGAAATTATTCTTGAAGTGCGTTCGCAAACCCAGCATGTAAGAGAGCAGTGCCCTGTAAGCCTTCTGGATTGACCCCTTTTCGAGTTGCCTCCGAAACTCCTTTATGTCTTCTCGCATTGAGTTCATGCCTGGCTCCTATGTCGTCGTGGAAAGGTGTGCAGGGTATGGATGAGGGTCTATACAGGGGCGAGGCTCGCCCCGAATGTTTCAACAAAGCAACCCCGCCAGGGTCTCCCTGTACTGCTTGTAGACCGGCCAGGGGACCTCTTCCCGGACGCGGCCGCCTGCAAGAGGTATGTACCGGCCGGATTGAAGAAGGGGGAGGACGATCTCGGACAGTCGGCGCTTCATGTGTTCGGTTGTCTCCGAGCGAAGGATGTCGAGGGGGATGCCGCCGATGAGGCCCAGGCCCGGGCCGTGCAGGTTGCGCAGGGTTCGGTATTCCATGTCAGGGAGGTCTCCCGCCTCGGAGACCCACAGGATGTTCACGCCCGCCCTCATCATGGACGGAAGCAGCTTGGCCGTGTTGCCGTAGGTGTTCACCAGGATGTTCCCCACTCCGTGCCCCCGGGCAACGGCAATGATCCGCTCGAACACCGGGATCATGAATTCCTGGAACATGTCCGGAGGGACCAGCGGGCCGTTGTTGTCCGAGATCGGCTCGCTGATGTAGATGAAGTCTGGATTCACGGAGCGCAGTGTGCTCTCCAGCATGCGGGTGCAGAAGTCGCCGTACATCTCCAGCCGGTTCCGGGTCTTCCCGGGGTGTCTCATCACGCCCAGCAGGGCTTCCCTGAGCGTGGCCCAGTCCCCCACCCCGAGTGCCTGGAAAAAGCCGCGCGAAGCCCAGATGCAGGCCACGTGATTCCGGTCCCCCAGCCTCTTGATCGTCTCGGGCCAGTCTTCCGGGAAGCGGTCGGCCGAGACATCAAAGGCCTTCCTGTAGTCCTTTGCGGAAAGATCCATGATCCGTCTGAAATATTTCTGCCTGAACCGAATGTCAGCCCCCACGTTCTCGTGCGGGGTGAGGCCGAAGATCTCCAGGTGCGTTTTCCCGGGAGGCATTCCCTGCTTCTGCCAGTTCTCCAGCACCTCTTCCCTGACCCCCTCATCCAGCAGGGGTGGCCTGTCCACGGTTTCTCCCCGGAACAGCTTGAGGAAACGTTCCCTTTCGTTCATGGGCCCATGATCCTTTCTTCCCGGAACGGGCTGGGGGTTCGGTTCGCATGACGGGTCTATCTTATCTCATCCCCATGCAAACCAATCAACTCTCCTGTGTAAAGACTCTAAACAAATGGTATGTGAGAGACTTAACCCGGATATTGCATGAAACTTCGTGACGAGAGCGGTGGAAGCATGGAAGATTCTGATCCAAAGGTTCCATGTTT
>CAZSUQ010000007.1:1683-24913 GCA_964609935.1 uncultured Thermodesulfobacteriota bacterium
CCACAGACAAAGGTTAGCCCGCTCGTAGTAGAAGGCTTCATGCAACCTGCGGGCTAACCTTTGTCTGTGGAACGTTGAGTTCGCCGGCTCATGTACTTGGCTTTTGCTTTTGTGTTATATACCTGCCGGGAACAGGGGAAAATGGAACACAGGGTGTAAGATCCTTCCCATTTTGAATAGAAAGCGTATCGATTACCGGAGAATCAAGATGCAAGAAGACTGCCCCCTGGTCTGGCACTATCTGAGGAAATGGGCAGAGGACAGGCCTGAGGCCGAGGCCCTTGTCTTTGGGGATCGCCGCATAGACTTCAAAACGTACTACGACCGCACCTGCAGGGTGGCCAGGCTTCTGCTGGAGCTCGGGGTGAAACGCGGCGACCGGGTGGCCATGCTCTCTCCGGCCCGTGATGAATACCTGTACGTGTACCTTGCCACGGGAATGATGGGCGGGATCTGGTTCGGCCTCAACCCCAGGTACACGCTGAGCGAAATGCGCTACATGATCCAGGATGCGCAGCCCCGAATCCTTGTCACGGTAAAGGAACACCTGGGAAGGGATTACACACCGGATGCAAAGGCCCTGTTCGATGAGTTCCCCTTTCTCGAGAAGATCCTGGTGATCGGAGAACCCTGGGGAGAAGGCTCCCTGAGTTTTGAAGAAGAGTCATCCAGGGAAAGGCCGGAGCGGGAAAAAGAGTTGGAGGGACGACTCACCGAGGTAGAGCCCGACGACGGAGCCCTGATTGTCTACACCTCCGGAACCACGGGCCAGCCCAAGGGCGCCCTCCTGTCCCACCGGAACATCGTTCGCAACATCGAGGTGGAGGTCGGGCGTCTCTATATTGGCGAGAACGGCACCTGCCTGGTGCACTTTCCCATCAACCACGTTGCCTGCTCCACCGAGATCTCCATTGGGGCGCTCCTGGCAGGGGCCCGGCTGGTCCTGATGGACAAGTTCGACCCCAGGGAGACCCTTGAAGCCGTTCAGAGGGAAAAGGTCACCATGCTGGGACAGATCCCCACCATGTTCCTCATGGAGCTGGCCCTCCCGGACTTTGACCGGTACGACCTGAGCAGCATCCGGCACTATGTCTGGGCCGGAGCTGCGGCCCCCAGGCCCCTGGTGGAACGGCTCGCCTCCATGGGGGCAGGGCTCATCACAGGCTACGGGCTCACCGAAACCACAGGGTTTGTGACGTATACACAGCCCGACGACTCCCTGGAAACCCTTGCCCAGACGGCGGGCATCGTGGATCCGGCCTTTGAGTTGAGGCTGGTGGACAAGGACCGCCGGGAAGTGCCCCCGGGCGAGGTGGGAGAGATCGTCATCCGGGGCGACTGCGTGATGAAGGGCTACTGGCGCAGGCCTGAAGCCACCTCCGAGGCCATCGATTCCGAGGGCTGGCTCTACACGGGCGACCTGGCAACAAGTGACGAACGCGGCGCCATCTCCATTGTGGGGCGCTCCAAGGAGATGTTCAAATCGGGCGGGTACAACGTCTACCCCAGGGAAATCGAAGCGGTCCTGGAGAACCATCCCCAGGTAGCCATGGCAGCGGTGATTCCGTTGCCCCACGAGATCTATCAGGAGGTGGGAAAGGCCTTTGTCATGTCCAGACCGGGCTCCACGGTGACGGCCGGGGAACTGGAATCCCTTTGCCGCGAGCACCTGGCCAACTACAAGGTGCCCAAATCCTGTGAGATCCGCCCCATGCTCCCCATGCTCCCATCCGGCAAGTTGAACCGCAGAGCCCTTGCGGAGGAGGAAAAAACCCAGGAGACATGAGCACTCTTTAATAGAGTTTCCGGAGAGGGAACCTACTGGAAAGGAAGCGGAGTCCCATGAAACTCGATTCAAGCATCGTGGGAATGGATCTGGCCGGACTGGAACACGAGGTCACGTGGCGGGAGACCATGAACTACGCGGCCTCTGTGGGGGACGTGAATCCCCAGTACTTTGAGGACACCCGGCCCGAGGGGATCATCGCCCCGCACCTCTTCACCGTGGCCGTCACCTGGCCCTTCATCGAGAACGCGCGGAGGGAAGAGCGGATCGCAAAGATCCTCCCCATGGAGATCATGGTCACCATGGTGCATGCCACCGAGCATCTCGTGTTCCATCGGCCTGTGCGCCCCGGCGACACCCTCTCCATTCAGGGCAAGGTGGCTGCCGTGTTGCCGGGCCCCAAAGGCTCCCTCATGGTGTTAAAGCTCGAGGCGCGGGACGAGCATGGCGAAATGGTGTTCACCGAGTATGCGGGCGCCTTCTTCCGTGGTGTGGGATGCCTGGACGGCGGAAGCGGAAAGGAAGACCTCCCATCCATCCCCAAGTTTGGAAAGCGCTCCACAGCGGAGTGGGAAGTGACCCTGCCGATCCCTCATGAGGCAGCGCACGTTTACGACGGCTGCACGGAGATGGTCTTTCCCATTCACACATCAAGGGCGTTTGCCCGGGAGGTGGGCCTGCCGGACACGATCCTCCAGGGCACGGCAACCCTGGCCATGGCTGCCCGTGAAATCGTGAACCGGGAGGCGAACGGCGAGCCCGGAAGGCTCAAGGAAGTCTCATGCCGGTTTGCGGGCATGGTCTTTCCAGGCACCTCCATCCGGGTGGTCTTGACGGCAAAGGAGAAGAGAGACGAGGAAAGCCTGTTGGGTTTTCGGGTCCTCAATGCAGAAGGGCGCACCGCAATCCGAAAGGGCATCGCGCGCATAGGCTGAACGTGTGCGCTACGGGCAGGGCCGGTTCAAGCCCCTGAGCAAGTGCAATACCAGGGTTCAGAGCCCGCCCTCGTTATCCAGTTCCTGCTTCATCACGTCCAGGAAGATCTCCGGGTAAGGAGAGAAGCCCGCTGCAGGCTCGATCTGGCTCCCCTCGTGCCACTCGCTCCATGAGCAGACAAAGAGCCAGCGTTTCCCGTCGTTGTGGTGCTGCGGCCTGGCCAGCGCGGTCTTGATGCTGTTGGCAAAGAAGTCCGTGTTCAAGGCAACGATGGGATTGCCTGGCCGGACCAGGTGATCGTCATACCCGGGCATGCAGGTGGGCGCCCAGGGGTCTCCATCCTCCCACCGGTCCTTCCAGAGGTCGTCCTGGCGGTCGATCTGACAACCGTAGTCGTTCTCCGCACAGTTGGGTGTATAAGGGTTGTAGAGCATCCTCATGTCGAAACAGTCCCTTTTGTCTCCGGTCATGAACACGGCCCCGCTCGTGCCCTCGATCCCGCTTCGCACGTTGTACCAGAGCGAGCAGTCTGTCCCGTAGGCGGCCCAGAAGAAGAGGACCGGTTTGCCGTCCTGTCTCACATAACCGGGTCGGCTGAAGTAGGGGGCCGCCCGCGCGTTCACGCGCCAGGCGATCTCATAGGCCTGATCCCCGCCGAGATCGAACCACCCGTCGATGAGAAAGAAGTACTTCATCCCCTCCTGGTCGCACACGTTGGCCACGGCGTTCGTGTTTCGTTCCACCCACCACCAGTCATGATCCGTGATCCAGAAGTTCAGCACCAGGGTGTCGATCCCTGCCTGTCTCGCCCATGTGATGTGCTGCCGGATGGCGTTCTCGTCCGCATTGTCGTAATGGCCGAGCACGGGCTCATAGGGGTGGTTCAGAGGGCTGTGGCTCCACCGGCCCGAGACCCACCAGTGGTGGTACATGGCACCCACCAGGGTGACCTCCCCTTTCTGGCAGGCAGAGAGAGGAAGCAAGCTCAGGCAAAGCAAAACAAGCAGGATCCTGGTCTTCATGTGTGAGCCTCCTTTTCGCAGGGATTCCCTCTGTTCTTCCGGTCCTTCACGCTCATGATTCTTTCAGTATAACACAGGAATGTTCACGACAGCTATAGCTTTTAACAGGTTGTAAAAAGTGGGCGTTTTTCATCGACCTGTTAAGATCTCGATTCTGGGCAACTCATCATAGCTGGAATCCGAGATGAGCCCGATCCCGTAGCCGCCGACCCACCCGGTCATCCCGGCGCTCACGGCAGCGGACTGGGTTGCTCTTGTTGCATCCTCCAGAACCCAGGCGTCCATGGCGGAAAGAACGAGCACCTGGCAGTAGAGAAGAAAGCCGCCGCTCAGGTCCAGGAGCACCCTGTAGTCTTCGGGCAGCATGTCCTCCACGGAGAGGTGATCACGCCACACATCGTATCCCCTCTCCTCGGCGGCAGGGCCGTTGCTGTCAACCTTGTTCTTCATCCTTTCCCAGCGCGAGTCGGGTGGGTCCCGGAGATACTCCACCCGTTGAATCAGATCCTCCAGCACCGATATCCCCTGAACAGGGGTCGTGCAGTCCAGAAAGTGCGTGCAGGTGAGGTAGCCCGGAGGCGGCTCGGTCCCTTCCGGGGGAAAGTCAAGGATGCTCTGCAGGTAGCCCTTGTTGTACCCATAGAGGAAGATATAGAAATCCATGTTTTCTATGAGGAACCTGTTCAGGGAGCCCGGGTTTCCGGAACGGACCAGCTCGTTCATGATCCCCGTGAAAAAGGCAAGGAAAGTGAACATGTTGGTTTCAGGGCCCGACTCGGCGCTCAGGGAAAAGGCCCCCTCGACTCCGCTGTATTCCAGGCCTGAGGGAAGAAAGGGTAGATCCGCATCCGCACCCGGCGGGCCCGGATCGAGGACCCCCTTCAGCCAGACACCGCCAAAGAAACCGGACAGGTAGAGCAGCCCTTCCAGTTCCTCCAGCGTGTCGTATGTCATTGCGGCAAGCCGGTCAAAGGCCCACACGGGCACATAGCCGAACAGGAACTCCGGAACCTGATCGACCCTGCCTCCTCCGGTGAGAAACCTCCCGGCCAGGTCGTCCAGCATCTGCGTGTCGATCTTGATGGCCGGGTTCTCCTCATAGGGAAACCCGGGCAGCACCACCTGTGCCTGTATCTCTTCCTGCGCGGCCGGCGTCCCGGCAGACTCTCCGCACCCCGCAGGGCCCAGTGCAATCATGACGATGCAGGTGCAGGACACCAGGAGAGCATTGACAAAGGAAGGATTCCCTTTAAAGCGCGTGGTTTCTGAATGTTTATCTGTACGATGCATTCTCATAGTCTGCCCCACATCTTCCCAGGTTATCTGTTTTAGAAGACGATCTCTACGGAACACCAAGAAACAACAACCCGCCAACATAGATGGATCGAATGCTACAGTCGCCGGCAGATCATTTCATCTGAAGTCGACGGCAGCGGACCCGGACCGAGAATGGAACCTTACAGGGACAGGACCTCCCGGGCTTCTGCCGCCTGGTACACCTTGTCCTTCAGCGCAAGAGCGGAGATCAGCGCTTCATCCTGCATCCAGACAGCCCCTTTGCCCCGGACCAGGTCCAGGAAATCGCCGGCAGCATTCCGGTACACGGACGACCACTCCTCCTCCAGCCCGCACTCCACGCCCACGGAAAAGGCCTTCTGCCCCACGCGTACCGAGATGGGCGCCGTCTGCGTCCGTTTGGCCATTCCCCTGCTCATCCAGATGATGCCGTCCGATCCGGCCACCTCCACCTCCAGGTCATAGGGGTAGTGCTCGGACCGGACGTGGAGATCCGGTGCATAGGCACACTCCAGAAGCCCGAAGCGTCCTGGATAAGTGAACTTCACGTCCACAAGACCCTGCCCTCCCTTTTCCGGATCCATGGGATGGAGATAGGCGGTGACCTTTTCAATGCTTCCTCCCAGATAGGTCAACAGGAGGAAGTGGTTGAAGGCCGGGTGATCCAGGTATTGCTCGGGATCGGGCCTTTCCGGTTCGAGCCTGCCGCCTTTGCCCCCGATGGTGGCCCTCACCCGGATGCAGCAGACCTCGCCGATCAGGCCCTCCTGAAGGTACCGCTTGACCCTTTGCAGGGGCGGATAGTGCATGAGCGGGTAAAAGACACGAAAAGGGGTCAGGGTGAGCCGCGAGGCTGTGAGGCTTCTCTGGAGCATCTCCGGCGAGGTCAGGCATGCATGATGAAGGGAGACGGCCACGTTCTGCGAAAGTACGCTCGTGACGAAATCCTCGTTCGCCAGGGAGGGGTGGGCGACCTCCAGTGCATTCACCTTTGCCAGGATCCGGTGATCGGAGAGCAGTTCTTCTGCCTGGAAGGTCTCCCCCTTGCAGGACGGATCCTCCCGGTAGGCCTCCCGCATCATCTCGAGATCAGGATGGTCACCGGCAAGTCCCAGTTGCACAGGGCCCTGGGGTCGTTTCTTCACCTTGACTCTCTCTAGCGGCTTCTGCCCCTGGGGCGGCGGCTTTGCGTGATGTTTCATGACACCGCCCACCAGGTACAGAAACTGCTCGTCACGACCTTCCAGGAGGAGGTTGCGCAGCAGGTTCATTCCCTTGGGCTCGGTCCGGGCAATGTCCCTCAACTCGCTCACGGGCTCGATGGCCTCAGGGTCCCGCTTCACCTTTAAAAGGATCCACTCCAGGACCCCCAGCCCCCTGGCCAGCCCCCTGTCCGACACCCTAACCAGGCGCCTGAGAACCTTCATGATCAACAGGCTTATGAACCGAATCAGCCGATCCTTCACAGTCTCACTCCTTTAAAAAGACCTCTTTGATCACATCATCGGTGACATCGTCCGGACGGACCTCTTCACCGGTCCTGGACGCCAGGGTCAGGGCGTATGCGAAACGGGTGATGTCCTGGGCCCGCTGCGCCGAGATCAGGGTCTCCCTCCCTTCCAGGATGGCCATGGGAAAATCCCGAACCCCTGCGGTGAAGCTGTCCTGCCAGTCCGCATCGATGTCTTCGAACAGGAAACGCTTCCCGTCCCTGTACAGGATCAGGGACGGCTCGTCCACAAGCTGGGCCGTGCACCTTGTCAGGGTGATCGTGCCTTTTGTGCCCATGATGTCGATCCGTTCATCCGCAGGGAAATAATCTGATTTGGTATAGAGATTGGGCGAGAAGGCGATGTCAAAGCTTCCCAGCGTGGACTTGCCCTTGTATTGCCAGATCACCTGGGCCGGGCAGTCGATGTAACGGAAGGAGCGGCCGATAAAGCCCTTCACCGACTCGATGGCTCCCACGAAATGGATCGCCACGGAGAGCTTGTGATAGCCGTCATCGAAAACGGCCCATCCCATGCCCTTGTCGCTCTCGGGCAGGCGCCACAGGTTGGTACGGATCGGCACCCAGCGGGACCCCACGGTGGAGGATCCCAGCTTGAACCGGATGGACAGGACCTCCCCGATCTCACCGGCCTCCATGAGCTCCCTGGCCCGCACATAGGGGGGGTAGAACACGAAGTTCTCCAGAACGCGCAGCATGCCCGGATTCCGCGCCTCTGCAGCCATCATCTCCTCCCCCTCCTTCAGGGAGACGCTCATGGGCTTCTGGCAGGCAACGTGCTTGCCCGCGTCCAGGGCCTCCACCACGAATTTGGCATGGGTGTTGTGCGGCGTGTTGACCTCCACGATGTCGATCTCGGGGTCATCGAGAAGTTCTCTGTAGTTCGTGGTGACATGCCGAACGCCCCATTCCCGTGAGCGCTTCTCCAGGAGCTTCTCGCTCAGATCGCACAGCTTGTACAGCTCTGCGTGTGGGAAGTTCCTGTAGCCGTTGTAGTGGAGAAAGGTGATGTCCCCGGCTCCGATCATGCCCACCTTCAGCCTGTTCTTTTCCATTCCCGCCTCACTCGTGTCCTGATTCGTCAGTCATTCTCATTCAAGAACCCGTAATAGCGACCCATCCAGTAGGCCACCAGGTAGTCCATGCCTGGGTACTCAAAGGCCGGATCGTCGCCGTGGCAGATCTCATAGGGACGGGTCTGCCACCGGAATCCGGTCACGCACCGCTGGTCAACCGGGAAGGGATCCTTTGCCTGGGGATCAATCCTCGGCATGGGTTCGCCCAGCAACGTTTCCAGAAACTCCAGGATCGCATTGACCTCTTCCACCACCGGGTCGAATTCAAAGGGACCGAGTTCCGGCTGGACCCGCCTCTTGGGCGGATCCGGAAAGGCGAGCAATGCCTCCTTGTCGTCCTGGAGGATGGATGGGTCCGCCCCCACGGTCTGTTCGCCAAAGGCGATGTAATCGAACATGACCTGCTGGGTGTTTGCAACCTGGTTGTAGAGCCGGTCCCTGTGCATCCTGCGGTGGAAGTCCACAAGCGGATCAAAGACCGCAGTGCGAAGGATCATGTGCTGGGCCATGTGCCCCAGGTGGAAGGCAAAGTATTGAAACCATCTCGATACAGGGAACCAGGTGAGGACATTGTAGAAACCCCACTGTTCCAGGTAGACCCTTGGCACCAGGTCCGCGTAGCGGCCGCCCACCACCGAGCCTGCCACGAGATGGAATGCCAGGGCCTCGTTGCCCACGATCTCCGGTCCCGCGGTGCTGACGGTGCCGTCCGGGTCGATGATCAGGTAGTCTTCCCTGCGGAGCGTGTCCATGACCCGGCGTATAGCCCCCCGGATCCGCCTTCGCACGGGTTCGTCCGTCTCCTTGTCGAGCAGGAGATCATAGGCATGGGAGAGCCCGTACCACCAGCCGAGGTATTGATCCGAGCTCGTGTTCCCGAGCCAGAAGTTACCGGCATAGGGACCCACGGTCACCACGTGGCAGTCGTGTTCCGGATCACAGGAACCGTGGAGAAAGGGCGGCTCGGCAGGCCCCACCCAGCGGCTGATGAAACCGGGTTTTTCGTTCACCTCCTCCATGGCCAGGAGGCACTCCACCCCGCGAAGGCCGAACGCTTTTGCCTGCCTGTCGCCTGTAACGGCATAGCGGTAAGCCTCGGCAGCCACGTAGTTTCCCGTCCAGATCGTGGAGTCCCCCAGGTCGTGATAGGCCACCACGATGGGATCCTCCTCAGAGGCGAACTGGACCTCCACGGAACAGCCAAAGGCAGGGGAGTGAATCTCCTGGAAGTTCTCGCTGTAGGCAAGCGCCTTGGCCAGCAGCGGGCCGGGCTCGTCCGGGGTCCCGGGGTTGCAGTCGTCGTCCAGGCCGTTCCGGAGGACCTCGTCCGTGCCGGGATTGACCTCAGGATTCCCATCGTCACAGTCCGGCTCCGGAAACGTGCACGCCTCTGAAGGGGGATCCCCATACCCGTCCCCGTCTCCATCCTCGCAGACCCGCCAGGATTCCTGTCCCAGAAGAAACATGGAGGAGAGAAGGAGGATTCCGAACCATACGGGAAGGGTCCTGCGCTTGAACATGTCTCTCTCCTTGTCACACGGCCGAAGAAAGGGGCGTCACCGTTCGCGTCGCCTCACGGAACCATCCTTTCGGGCCTCCGGGAACCGCCTGGCCCAGCAGGAGAAGCAACGGAAGGAAGAGCCGCTGCTTGCTGATCATGTTGCGAAAGAGAAAATAGCCGTAGGGGAAACGTTCGAAACCCTTGCGGACGATGAAGGACTTCCAGTAGTGCCGGTTCAGGTCCCGGAACAGGTGGAGGGCCTCCTCGGGCCGGTCCACGGCCAGGGCCGCCACCTTTCCTGACAGAAGGGCGCCGTGAATCCCGAAGAGGAAAAAGGGGTCCATCATCCCGGACATGGAGCCGGCCAGGATGTATTTGCCCAGAAGGAGCCTGGGATTCGTGATCGTCCCTGTAGGCACGCATCCCGTGATGTGCCTCCACTCCTTCAGCCGGACGCCTTCCCGACCTTCGAGATGTTCTCTGCACCTTGCCCTGTCCGTCTCGGTGAGGGGCTCCCTCCCGAAGAGAAGCCCGTACCAGAGCCGGTGCGTGCCTGCGGCGTAGAAGTAGTCCTTTGTATACGTATCAAAGTAGATAAGAGAGGACCGGTCCAGCCGCTCGGGCTCCATCTCCATGGCAAGGTAGCTTCCGTAAATCTTCTCATAGGGAATGCCCAGGGCCCGATACATGTCGGTATGGAGCCCGCAGGCAAAGATGCTTCCGGGGGGAAGATCCGAAGGTCTTCGAACGCGCTGGCCGAAGTGGAACGTAACACCGAGCTCAATGCACTGTTTGTACAGCTGCCGGTCCAGGGAGCTCGGCCGGTCCCCCCTTTCCACGCTGCACAACACGGGATAGTTGATCTGGTAGGGATCTTCCTTGATCCAGAAGCGGCATTCCTGCGTGGGAACAAATTGCTCCGTGATATCGCACCCGATGAATCGCGACATCCATGTCCGGTCGATGGGCGTCACGTGAAGGGAGGGGTGAAAATCGCCGATGCCCCCCAGTTCGCCAGCCGCATCCAGGACATGCACCTCGTGTCCGGAACGTGCAAGGTTCATGGCGGCCACCATGCCCCCAAGCCCGGCCCCTGCGATATGAATCGTTCCCATTCTGTCTCCCCTCCGCTGTTCCGGTTCGTGAACCTTCCCGGCCCTGATTCATGAAAAGAGGTCTGACGCCCACCGCTGGTTTTCAGGAACCCTGCCGTACCCTTTTATCAGAATCCTCCCTGTGGTGTCTTGTTCTACTCGAGGTCCAGAAACGGGAGCCTGTAAGGTGAAGCGACCCCGCGGATTAGGCTCACCCGGTCTCCTTTTCGCTCTTCCCTCAGGAGCATCTGGCCTTTCTGGCTCACGTATAGGCTGGTGGCATCCTCCCGGGTCACCCCGAATGCCAGTGCAGTGGGATGCGCAAGGCCCGGGGGCTTGATCCTGCGGAGCAGTTCACCCTCAGGGGAGATCACAAGGATCTGGTTTCCGTTGTAGTGACACACGTAGAGATTGCCGTCGACGTCAAGGGCAAGGTCGTCGAGGATGGGGAACCGGGGCCCGGGCATACGAACATTGATCAGGAGCCTGGGCTTCGGGTCTTCTTCCTCAAGATCGGCTTTGTCCAGGTAAAAGATCTTTCCAGTAAGGGTCCCTGTAAAATAGATTCGGTTCCGGTCCCGGTCCATCACCACGCCGTTTGGTCCCCAGGGGCCTGAGATGATCCGGGTGGCGCGCCCGGCCTGAGCCGGGTTGTCCGGGTCGCGCTCGATCCTCCAGATCGCACCCCCCCGGGGCATGTAGAACCCGAAGTCCACAACGTACAGGGTCCCGTCATCGTCGAACCTGAGTCCGTTCGGGCTGCGGATCGTTCCCTCCAGGTAAATGGAATAGGGAAAGCCGGGCCGCGAGACGTCCACCCTGAGGATCTTTGTCTTCCACTGGTGATAACAGACCACGTAGAGACACCCGTCCGGCCCCACGGCCATGCCCGCGAACACGGCCTCCAGGGGAAGGATGGCGCGCACATGAAACCCATTGGTTGTTCGGCCGTTCTTCTCGATCATGTACAGCCGGTCCGCTGCAGACACGAAGAGCCGGCCCTGGGCATCAAATGCAAGGTTTTCCGCATCAAATATACCTGAGGCAATCACCTCGACTGGAAAGGCTTCATCCTCACTGGGCATTTGCCTGCTGAGGGAGGTCGGCGCGCACCCGGCCAGAAGCAGAACCACAAAAAAGAAGAGAATTCCCCGGTTCAGACCGGGAACCGGAGTGAGCCGGGCCAGCCCGGTTGACCGGTGTGTCGGCCTTTCCCTATAGTTGTCTTTTGCGGATCGCGGTGGCTGCGCTGAAAGGTTCATGCTCATCACTTGTTCTTCTTGAAAAGAAAGGGATCTCGTGAAAAAGCTCGCCATCAAAAGAAAGCGGACAACCCTGTTCCTGTTCCTCTCTCCATTGTTCATCCTTCTCCTCGTCCACCCGGGTTCAACGGCAGAAGAAATCGATGAGGAGTCCCTTTACAGAACCTTTTGCGCCGCCTGTCACGGCATGGACGGCGTGCCCAGAGGGCTCGGCATGGGTGCCCCCTCCTTCAAGGATGAGAAGTGGAAGAACTCCGCTTCCACAGAGAAACTCGTCCAGACCATCGCCCAGGGAAAGATGACGATGCCTCCTTTCAAGAGGCGCCTGACCGGCGAACAGATCAAGGCGATTGCCGACTACCTGAAGACCCTCTAGCCGACCGTTTACGAACGCCCATTGAATCCCCGCACTTCCCACGACCCTTGCGTGCGGGACCCATGTTAATTCCAGGCCTTCTATCCGTCAATTCAGGCGGACTCTTATCGTCCGTTTCCCCTAACGGCGGACATGTGAAAAGGAGAGCTTTCCGGCAGGATTCGAGCCGGGAGGTTCATATGAAGAAGTCATGATTCCGAGAGACACGGATCGTATCGATCCTGAGGAAGGGTGAAGAGGGAGTAAATCCTTTTCATGGGGCGACCGTCAGTTGTCGCCCGTTCTGGCCGATTGCAGCATAGGGGGCAAAGGAAGGGTCGTCCGTCAATACGTACGTGCCGTCGTTGAGTTGCCATGCATGATCGTAGCTGTTGTCCAGTTCCACGGTGCCGCCGTAATGCGGGTCTTTGTAGGTCTCCGTGCCACGGATCGCCTCGCTCGCCTCGCGATGCATGCGGTCCTGGCTGGCGTTGCGTTTCTCCCAGCTGTCTCGCTGCATCTCACGAATTTCATCGCCCGTTTTCGCAATGATCCTGGAACGATCCATGGCTCCCTTGGCGTTGATCTGAGCGATCTTCCTCTGGTGCTGCAACATCCTTGCCTGCCATTGCGGATTGGGACGGCCGGACTTTCGAAGCATTTCCGAGACCTTGCGATCCAGATGTCCGTCCGGTGCACGCATGGCAAAGCCGGGCAAGCTCACCATCGAGAGGATCTCCTGGAACTCGCCGGGCATCACGCCCTGCATACGGGTGAGACTGAACAGTACAGCGATGCCGATCAACTCCCGTACTTCCGTGCCCTGTTGGTTGTAAGCAATAAGGGCTTGACCGCCTTCGGCCCACTGTTGAAAGTCCATGCCGGGCAGTGCAACCTGCTGTTGCTGCTGAAGCTGCTTCTTCAGGGCGGCAACGAAATCAGGCCTGTCTCGATATTCCAGCACCCGGGCCCCACGCCGATTGTGTTCAACCCAGGTATGGATGTACTCCTTTGCCGTTCGGATCCAGAGATTGGGGCAGCCCTGTTGCGGCATGTTGTATCCCTGCGTGTTATTCCCCGACCAGGTTTCCTCGGGCAGTATCTCCATGGCACTCAGGCCATCAGGAGATGTGGCACGCCACGCCACGTGCGGTGTGTTCTTTCCGCACCCGGACATGTTTTGCTGCCATACGATGCCGCCCTCTGTCCGCCAGCCGGCGGGTATCAGGACCGTGAAGGCTGTCATGGGTTTCTCAAAGCCGTGACGATCAACAACTTCGGCCTTCTGCACACGGACGGCACCCTTGGGCATAGACCCGGCTGCCGAGTCGGCAGCACTGCGAAGCTGGGCAGGGTCGGCCTGCGCAACTCGAGTCGTTCCACCCTCAAGGGACGTCCCCAGATCATCAGCTTCGGAATCCTCAGCCGGCGAACAGGCGGTCATAAGGATCACAAGAGATATGAGAAAACAGGTACGCATGATCCTGTTCCTTTCTTTTGGGTTTATGTTTAAGAGGAGGCATATAACCATGGATGTTGGAACAGGTCACGACCATCCATGCGTTGTCCAGAATCCGAGCCATCCCTGTGACCGGTTATCCTTTTTTACTTGTTCCGGCTGTAGCCCTGCGGTATGGACAGCAGATCGTCCGGGATGGCCACATTCTCTGAAACGCTTTTGGCTTCACGCACATAGCCCTGCTGACCAACGGAACGATTGCTTATCTTGAGTTCGGTTCCCTTCCAGAGCCAATAGGTCACTTTCAGGCCGCTGTTCTCGAAAACCGTGCACGTCCTCCCCGCGATGGTTTCGTCAGGCATCTTTTTGTAGCCGACCTGGGCAAGCTGCGATTCGACAATACCGGCCACAGCTGGAGGTTCCGTGCTTCTGGGTCGCATCCTCCCCTGCCATACGCTTTTCTCAACATGATTGATCATGGTCGTCTGCCTGTCTTTCCAGATAACGGTCTGTTTCACCTCGTTCCCGAATTCTTTCTTGTCTTCCACGATCACCACGGTATTTCCCCAGTCTTCAAAATAAATCGTCTCTTTGCCCTCAAAGATACCGGAGTAAACATAGTCGATCCTGGCGGATTGAACCTGAAAGAACTTCTTCAGGTATTTTGGAGGGGGATCCGTTTGCCGGGCAGGCGTCTCTTTTGAACTCATCGTCTTCTCGCCGCCCTCCTCAGGCGAAGGATTGGACTGACAAGATAAAAGGATGAGAAAGGTAAAGATCAAGAGCCTGACAGGCCAACCATTCGTTTTCATTCCCACCTCCTCTTTGAAAAACCGTGGTTTTTTCGTTTCTCCTTAGATACCTGACGATGACGCTTAGGATTCAGCGAGGCCTTTGCCTGAACCCGTTATGCCGTTTCATGGAACCTTCGGTTCAGCAGGGATGGCGCCCTGGAGTTCTCAAGGCCTGATTTCTTCCGAATTCCAGGATGAGATGCGGAAAGGAAAAGGCCACACCCGGAGGCATGGCCTTTTTTCTCAGCAGATGAAAAATGTGGCTATGGCTATGGAGGCTACGCAATAGATCTCGGGGCTTCAAGCCGCCTTGAGGGAACGCAGTTTGAGCAGTTGGGGGCTTTTCACGAGCCTGCCGGCCCTCCTGATCCCCAGCACAAACAGAGGAAAGAGAACAACGAGGAGGTTCATCACAATGGCCGGGTTCGAATCCCTGCCCCTGGAAAGCTGGCCACAAATAGGAAACGGGGTCCCCACGACTCCCTTGTACCCCTTCTGGAGCAGACGGTTGTAATCGAGCACGTTCTTCAGGAAGTGGAGGTTGCATCCGGTGCAGTAGTAGCCAGGGTCCACATCCCCTTCCTCATTGTCATGCACACAAACACGAAGATCCTGCCGGTAAAGTACCTGGATCACGGCGGCAAGGGTGTCCCGCGCCCTGCCGTGATACACGGATACGTCCTCCCCTCTTCCAGCAGCGTCACAGAGTTGGAGCAGGCCCGTGATCACACAGTTGTTGGTGGCCAGATGGATGTCGGCAGTATGGTCATCAAAAAAGTAGCCCCCGTTCCCATCCGCATCCCAGAGGTGATCATGGAGCGCTTTTGACAATCCCTTCGCTTCCTGCAGATACCTGTCCACACCCGACAGCTGGTAGGCCTGGCCAAAGGCCAAGAGCATCATGGGATTGGCCCAGGAATCGATGACAGGCGTCTCGGGAGGATGCAGGTACATGACGTGTCCCTCATGGCCGGGCTCCTGCCCCTCGATCCGGTACCGCCTTGCGAATCGCAGCTGGGCAAATCCTAAACGGGCCGCCTTTTCGGCGCGCGCCCCTTGTCCCAGCACTGCGGCAAAGGCGAGGTCATAGCTCGACGTCATCCCAAGGGCGCCCACGTAGCCCAGGTCCGACAGGGCCAGGAGGTTGTTCTCCAGCCTGGAATAATAGCTTGCAACCGTGGTTACCAGGGAGAAATGCTGTTCAAAGGAAAATTCCGGATTCTGGCCCCCGCTGTATGCCTGAAGCCCCTGAAGCAGCCCGGGTAGTGCTGTTCCGGCTTCCTCGAGTTCCCTGGCATATCGATTCGGGTCCAGCAGGTACTGAAACAGGTGCCTGTACAAGTAGATCACATGATCAATCGTCCGGTTGCCCCGCTGAACGAGCTCGGCCTTTGACAGCGGGAGATCTCCATCCGAAATCTCCCAGTCCAGTCCCAGCGTGTAGAGGACCTCGGAGCCGAACAGGGAGCCGTCCCCTTTTCCGTAATTAACCTCGGGGTCTCCCCGCCGGTTCAACCATACACCGCCTTCCTCTCCACCCTCGTCCTGCCAGTGGTTCTCCAGCATGTTCTCGAGAATGGACATGAACTCTTCACGAAACTGGAAGTCTGCGGGATCCAGGGAAACAGCATGCAGCGGACAGACACCAAGAACGAGAGAAAAGACGACCATGACCATTGATGCCGGAAAAAGATGTTTCATCTGATCTTCTCCTTTTTTCCAGGACTCTGCCCGTTCCTGCTCGGGTATCTGTCAAATCGACCCTTTTCCTGTTTTACAGTAGATCCCCTTAAACCCTTTTCCTCCCCCGTTCGTTCTTATCCGTGAGATGCCAGGGATCCCAAGTCATTGAAAACCGGAAACAACCCCTGAACCGATCACGCAAGCTACTGAAATCTAAACAAAAAAAGGAGGAAACGAAGATGAGATCACTAGTAATATCGATCCTTACATCAAAAATAATGCGAATCTCGCTGCAAAGGCTCTTTCTTGCCCTGCTCGCAGCGGCCCTGCCGCTTGCTCATGCTGTGGTTCCCTGTTTCGCAGAGGTGGAACCGAAGCCCGGATCCGGCCACATGGTCTGCTTCCCAGAGGGCCAGGACGATCCCATGCACCTGCCCCTGAAGCACACCGATGTGCGTGCGAACATCACAGGGATCGTGTCCACTGTGTAGGTCACACAGGAATTCACCAACCCTTACACCAGCCCCATCGAAGCGGTCTATGTCTTCCCGTTGCCTGAGAACGCTGCTGTCTATGCCATGAAGATGATCATCGGCGAAAGGGTCATACAGGGAAAGATCAAGCCTCGCGAAGAGGCCCGGGAGCTCTACAACCAGGCAAAGCAGCAGGGCAAGACCGCCTCTCTGCTCGATCAGGAGCGGCCCAACATCTTCACCCAGTCCGTGGCCAACATCCTTCCTGGCGACGACATCCGGGTGGAGCTCTCCTACTTCCAGGATCTGTCCTATATAAAGGGACGATACGAATTCGTCTTTCCCATGGTGGTGGGCCCGAGATACATCCCGGGGCAACCTGTTGGCCAGAGCGGCAAGGGCTGGTCCCCTGATACGGACCGCGTGCCGGACGCCTCGAGGATCTCCCCGCCCCTGCTTCCCCCTGGTGTCCGCTCCGGCCATGACATCCAGGTCCGGGTGGAGTTGGATGCAGGCATGCCCTTCCGGGACCTGGAGACACCCAGCCATTCGATCCGGGTCAACCGGGAGTCCCCTTCCAGGGCCATCGTATCCCTTTCCCCGCAGAATCGAATCCCGAACAAGGACCTCATCCTTCGATGGAAGGTGGACCAGGACGGCCCTGTCACGGGGTGGCTCGCCCACAAGGACGAAACAGGAGGGACTTTCCTTCTTCTTCTGCAACCCGAGTTGAAGCTGTCCAGATCCGAGATCGCGCCCAGGGAATACGTCTTTGTCATCGACACCTCAGGGTCCATGCACGGATTTCCCCTGGAGCAGTGCAAGCGGATCATGAAGAAGTGCCTCAAGGACCTCAAGCCCGCCGACCGTTTCCAGGTGATCCTGTTTGCCGGGTCCGCCACCACCTTGGCCCCGGAACCTGTGACCGCCTCACCGCAGAACGTCCGCAGGGCCATAGCCTTCGTGAGCAATGCAAACGGCGGAGGAGGAACCGAATTCCTGCCTGCACTGGAAAAGGCCCTCAAAGCACCGGAGGATCCGGAAAGGTCCAGGATCGTCCTGTTCCTGAGCGACGGCTATATCGGTTACGAAACAGCCGTGTTGAAATACGTGCACCAGAACAGGGGAAGTGCAAACCTCTTTCCGCTTGGCGTGGGCTCCAGCGTAAACCGCTACCTCATCGAGGGCATGGGGCGGATGGGACAGGGTGAATCCTTTTACCTGACCCCGGACGAGGATCCGGCCCCGGTGGTGAACCGCTTCTTTGAGGTTGTTTCCCGGCCGTCCCTCACGAACATCGAGGTGGCGTTCAAGGGTTGCCGGATTTCCACGCTGCGGCCGGAGAAGCTTCCCGACCTCTTCGCAGGCAGGCCCCTCTCCCTTGTGGGGAAGTACGAGAACGGCGGAAGGTGCAAGATCATTGTGACGGGATGGCTAGCAGGGAAGAGATGGAAGCAGTCCATGGATGTGACACTGCCCGACAGGGAAACGGACCAGAAAGGGCTGTCCTGTCTGTGGGCCAGGCGCAGCATCGAGGGCCTCAGCGATCTGCAGGCCATCGGGGAGATCTCGGAGAAGAAGGGAAAAGAGCGCATCACCGAACTGGCCCTCAAGTACAGCCTGATGAGCGCTTACACGAGCTTTGTGGCCATCGACTCCCAGGTGCGGAACAAGGATGGGGAGGCCCAGACCGTTGCGGTTCCGGTGCCTCTTCCCGATCAGGTCAGCCCCTATGCAGCCCCTGGCCACGCCTATGTGGGCGGGGCCGGCGCATTGGGTTTTTCAAGCATGAAGAATGCGAAAAAAGGCTTGCTCTGCCAGCGGCTTGCCGCACCTCCCCCTGCCTCGCATCCTGTTCGAACCAAGGAGGCCATGTCATACACGGGCCGTGATGCGCTTTCAGAGGATCTTGCCGAGCCGGAAGAAGAGGCAAAGGTGGAGAAGGATGTGCCGGCCGTGGTCATCGAGGAGGTGAGGGTCCGGGGTACGCTGGATGAGGCGGAAGTGCGCCGCGTCCTGGAGAAGGCGGTGAAGAAGTGGAGCCGGGAAAGGTGCATGGCAGGGCTGCAGGGAACCCTGGTCCTGTCATTGGAGGTCCTCCCTTCGGGAAAGGCGTGCCATGTGCGAATCCGGGATGCCGAAGACCGTGAGGAGATGGCCTTGAAGTGCCTGATCAAGAAGGCCCAGCGGCTCTCCTTCTCCGGCACGCAGGCAAAAACCCATATCCATGTGAAGCTGTCCTTTCATTGATATGTTGTGCACACGACCCCTCAAACCTGAAACTCACGCAGAGCGGCTCCTAAGCGGGCCGCTCTGCAAACCACAGGAAATTCTTCACATCTGTCTTGAAATAGGGACAGGGCATGGCTTAAGCTTTCCGTATCCTCCTTTGCAAGAACAAAATGAAAGAATCTTTTTCAAGGGTTTCGTCTCGTTCCTTCCTTTAGGGAGGCTCCTGTTGAGTCGGGAACAAACAGATGAAGAGCTCATGCTGGCCTTTCAGAAGGGGGAGACAGCCGCCTTTGACGTCCTTCTCAAGCGACACGAAAGGGGCGTGTACACATTCGCGAAGCGGCACCTTGGCAACAGGATGCAGGCCGAGGAGGTCACACAGGAGAGCTTTCTCCGTGTGATCAAGGCCTCCTCGAGGTACAAACCCACGGCAGGCTTCCGTAACTACCTCTATCAGATCACCCGAAACCTTTGCCTCGACATCCTGCGGAGAAGGGCAAAGGGGCTGGAGGAGGCCGTCGCAGAATCCAATCCCGGCACCCTGCCGGAGTCCGTGCCCAACGGGAACCCCGGCCCGGAGTCAAAGGCCGGTGCCAACCAGCTACGATCCGCGCTCCAGAGAGCCCTGGACGAGCTGCCCCAGGAACAGAGGGAGGTCTTTCTCCTCAAGGAGGTGAAAGACCTGAAGTTGCAGGATGTGGCGCGGGTCACCGGGACAAACCCGAACACAGTGAAGAGCCGGCTCCGGTACGCCCTTGCCAACCTGCGTGAAAAGCTCTCTGCCGATGGGGTCGGAAGGGAGGCAGACAATGGCGTGTAAGCTGTGTGAAGAACAACTCCTCGAATACCTGTACGGGGAGCTCGACGAGGCGGAACGCCAGGCGATGGAGAAGCATCTCCAGGAGTCCCCTTCATGCATGGAGGACTGCAAGAGCTTTCAGTCCATAAGGGAAATGACGGCAGAGGGAGGCGAGGAAGAGATCCCTCACGGGCTGCACACGCGCATCCTGGCCCATGCAGAGGAACACGGCGAGAAGTCCAGGAGAGGTTTCCTCTGGGCACGCTTCCTTCGTCCGGCCGCCACCCTGGCCATGGTTCTCATCATTGCGGCCCTGGTTTACGTGAACACATCGAGGATACAGGAGCCTGAGAGCCCTAAACTTTCCCTGATCCTTTCCGAAGAGGCAAGGCCTGCGCCGGAGGAAGTTCTCGTTGCCCGCTCCTTCAAGGCCGACGAAGCATTTGTCGGAGAGGAGGCCCGGGATGCCATGCCCCTGTCCATGGCGCCTTCTGAAAGAAAGGCTGAGAGATTGCCGGTGCCTGCCGGAAAGGGTGCAGGCGAGATCCGCCCTTCTCCTCAGGCGGAAGAGCCCGCTGCCCCACTCCCGGATAAAGCCGCGGAGAGCAGGATGGTGGCCCTTCTGGGAAAAGAGCTCGAACAGGACAAAGGGTTCTCCATGGATGAAGAATCAGCCGACTCCAGCGCCGGGAGGAAGGATCAGCCGGCCGGAATCGCCCTGAACGCCAGGAAAGCAGCCCGCACCAAATCAAAGGGCCCGGAATTGAACCCCCTTGCCAGAGCCCTGGAGCTTGCCAGGGCAGGCCAGTGCGAAGAGTCCCTGTCCATGGCACAGACCCATGCCGAATCGAATCCGGAGAAGAGCAAGTCCAGCCCTATCTGGCTCGAATTGTCCCGCTGTTTTCTTGAAAAAGGAAAGAAGGGCCCTGCCCTGGAGATGGCACGGAAGGCATCCGAGGCGCCCTCAACCACCGGTGAAGCGGAAGCCCTGATCCAGTGGATCCAGGAGGTTCCTTGAGGGCCGGGTTGATTCATCGGGAATCCTGTGGCAGATTCACCTTTCCCGGAGGGACTCCCCGCATGTCATCCACGGGTCACAGATCCTTACAAATTTTTTAAGAGAGAACCCCATGAAAGATTTTCCTGTTACCGTGCTTGAAGCCATCGGCAACACCCCCTTGATCGGCATCACGAGGCTCGCAAGGGGAGAGATCCTGGGAAAAGCCGAGTTCCTGAATCCCGGCGGCAGCGTCAAGGACCGCGTCGCGCTTTACATCATCGAACAGGCGGAGAAGAGCGGGGAGTTGGAGCCGGGGTCCGTGATTGCGGAAGCCACTTCAGGCAATACCGGGATCGGTGTAACCATCGTGGGCGTGCAGAAGGGTTACAGGGTCGTCATCATCATGCCCGAGAACATGAGCGAAGAGAGGAAGAAGATTATCACGGCCCTTGGGGGTGAGCTCGTGCTCACATCCGCTGAGGAAAGTCTGAAGGGTTCCCTCAACAAACTCGACGAACTTCGCAGCGAGATCCCGAACCTCTTCGTCCCCGGACAGTTCACGAACCCGCAAAACCCTGAGTGCCATTACCTTTTCACCGGCCCGGAGATCTGGAAGCAGAGCGGTGGAGACATCCATGCCATTGTTGCCGGCGTGGGCAGCGGGGGCAGCCTGATGGGCGTTGGAAAATACCTGCAGGAGCAGGACCCCGGGATACAGATCGTTGCGGTGGAGCCGAAAAACAGCGCTGCCCTGCTCGGCCGCGAGCCCGGTCTTCACATGATTCAAGGTATCGGAGACGGATTCGTCCCGGACGTTGTGGACCGGAACATGATCGACATGGTGATGACCGTGACCGACGAGGATGCGATTGAGATGACGCGGCGCCTCGCCAGGGAGGAAGGCCTCCTGGTGGGAACCTCCTCCGGTGCGAACGTGTGGTGCGCTGCACGCCTGTCCAACAAGAACCAGCGGATCGTCACGATCCTGCCCGACCGGGCCGAACGATACTTCAGCACGGCCCTGATCTGATCAAATCTCGGTCATTTTGGATGCTGGAAGACTAGTAGAATCGATCCGCATTCGAGCCATAGTAGGCGAAAACCCGTGAGGATTTGGAGAAATAGTAGGCGCATATCATGTAGGACATCACTTCACGAAATACGGCTTGGATCCGTTTTCTTTCCCCACCCGAACTGCTTTCGGAAGAAATGAAATCGGAAAGGCCGGAAAGACTCACCACAACGTCATCAACAATCCCTATGGCAAGCATCACTGCGGTCCACCAGAAGAAGAAGAACACCACCTTGCTCGGTATCTCCGGCAAGCGTTTCTTTAAAAACCACAGCATTTTCACGGGGAAGTAGAGCGACACACAACATGTCATCAAGGTCGTGGCCATGAGCAGTCGCTCCTGCCAGGCGCTCATCCCTTCGAATGCCTCCGGACTCTCAACGATGGAGAACAGTACAATCAGCACGCTCAGGGCGGCGAAAAGCGTCACAACAATGTTAAAGTAAAGAAACAGCTGAAAAATCCTCAGCCATCCTCCAAATCGATCCAGGCGCTTTGGCATGGGCAAACCCCCTCCTGTTAAAGGGCACTGTTCTGCATGCGCCGGGCGATCAAGTACAGTATGACGAGACCAATGGCATTCACCGTGCTTTCGTGCAATCGAGCATCATCCGCCAGCTCAAAAAGGACGATCGTAAGGCAACCAAACGCCAGGGCCATTGGCAACCTTTTCGATGCGGAGTCCTCCTCCACCCTGGCCGACGTGGCGTTGGTTACAAGGGCAGCGATTTCTTCCATGTCATCGAAGTGATCCAGGATGAGGTTGGCCTGACCCTCCACCACCAGACCAATGCGTGATATGGATCCGCCCAGGGTCCTGAACACCTGTATCTTCTTTATCTTGTCGAATTCGATGACGACCTTTCGCACCTCATCGGAGTGCTCCATCTCCCGGTCCGACAGCCTCAGCTGTTTGGGGCCCGAGGCCTGCGTGTCGATGGAAAACTGTCTCCACTTGTAGACAGCAAAGAAAAGGAGCACTCCGAGGAGAAGAAACGGCAGCAGAACCACGGTAAGGCTGCCGAAACCGGCACCCCAGTGCATGAGAAGAATGAAGAGGAAAAAAGCGGCGAACAGAAGACCGGCAGGTGCATAAAGTGCGTACGAAGCGATTCGATTGCGTCGCCTCTGCTTCCGAACCGTCTCCTCAGACTGGCCAAAGACGCGATCCATGGAAAGACTCCTTACAACCCCCTCATAGGCGAAGTGTGCCGGCCCTTGTGAAGCAGCGCCGGAGGGTGAGAAAGACCACGAGCACACTCCCGGTGGCGGTGGAGCCCACCAGCATCAGCATGATCATGATCTGATACTTGACCGCGATGAGCACATCCGCGCCAGCCAGGATCTGGCCGGTCATCATGCCCGGGATGAACACGATCCCCACGCCCATCATGGCATTGATGGACGGGATCATTCCGGCCTTCACCGCGTTCGCCACGATGACGGCCACCGCCTCGCGCCAGGTGGCGCCCAGGGAGAGCTTCATCTCGATCTCCCTCCTGCAGCTTCTCAGGTCCCCGAAGAGCCGGTCCAGGGAGACGGCAATGGCGTTCATGGAGTTGCCGATGACCATGCCTCCCAGGGGGAGAAAGTAGCGCGGATCGTACCAGGGCTTGACCTGGACGATGACGCCCGTGACAAGGATGGTCATGAGGGTGTAGGAGAGAAACATGGAGAAGAAGGTCGTATCCCAGTACCTCACCGCCTTTTCCTTGATCCTGCCGCGAATGATGTACACGGCAAAGAAGATCATGACCCAGAAGATCAGGATCACGGGCCACCACACGTCCACACGGAACACGTACCGCAGGACGAGGCCGAGCAGGAAGAGCTGGGAGAAGGTTCTAAGCGTACCCCAGGCAAGGTCCCTGTGCAGACCG
>CAZSUQ010000008.1:0-24551 GCA_964609935.1 uncultured Thermodesulfobacteriota bacterium
GGGCGAGTGGGTGGACTTCGAGTCGGACAAGAACTTCGAGATCAAGGGCACGAAGCCGATCCTCGTCGGACAGTTCCTGGCTGCTGAGCAGGCCCCGGACCCCAACGTCGGCGGCGTGCCCGGGCCCATGGACGCGGGCGTCGGCGACCCCGCTTTCCTGCTCCTGGTCCCCTCGGAGCAGTACAGGCAGGACTACATCTTCCTTCGAAGGGTGGAACACTGCCTGCAGATCCTCGAGGACAGGCAGATCCACACCCTGCCGAGGAATCCTGCCGAACTCACCGCACTTGCCAAAAGGATCCTGGGGCCTGGAGCCGATGCCTCGACCTTCATGGAAGAGATGGAAGCCTGCCGGAAGCGTGTGCGCAGGGAATACGAAAAACATCTATTCGTTTAGATGGCGTCCGACCCCTCCTCACCGGTTCGGATGCGGATCGCACGTTCGATGGGAAGGACAAAAACCTTTCCGTCTCCGATCTTGCCCGTCTTGGCATGGGTCAGGATGACATCCACCACCTTGTCCGCCAGGTCGTCATCCACAACCACCTCCACCTTGACCTTGGCAACGAAATCCACGGTATACTCCGCGCCCCGGTAGATTTCCGCGTGCCCCTTCTGTCGACCGAAACCCTTCACCTCGCTCACGGTCATGCCCTTGATATCCAGCGAGCTGAGTCCTTCCTTGAGTTCATCCAGCTTAAAGGGTTTGATGATGGCCTCGATCTTCTTCATGGGACCCCCCTGAATCGCAAGCCCTGTCTTTCAATTCTTGCGGAACCTCGCCCGGATGTTGAAAAAAAAACGGGGAAAATGCCGACGTACAGGTTAAGATACCATTTTGCTAGCACCTTTGAAAACAAGGAACAGCCTCTCATCCGTTTTACGATTGACATTCCATCTTCTTTCTTCTTATGCTTCTTCCCGGGTGAGAGCCCGAGGTTTTTCAGCTCAAATCCTCCACGCGATTCTCATTCATTCGAGGTCCCTTGCCGATACGACTTTAAGGTCTTTCATCACGACCGGTTGTTTGAACAGGGTGCAAGACAAAAGTCGAAAAAGGGTTAAGATTCCCCTATGTACGAATCACACTACGGTTTCAAGCAGAGACCTTTCCAGCTCCTGCCCAACCCGGACTACCTGTTTCTCAGCAGGAGCCATGAGGAGGCCCTTGCCCACCTGACCTATGCCATGACGCATGGGGACGGGTTCGTGGCGATCATCGGAGAGGTGGGAACCGGCAAGACCACGATCTGCCGCTCGTTCCTTGAGAACCTCGACCCTTCCATCGAGGCCGCCTACATCTTCAACCCCAAGATGGACTCCAAAGAGCTGCTGAGGGCCATCAACGATGAGTTCGGAATACGTTCCGATGCGGATTCCATCAAGGATCTCATCGACACCCTGAATGTTTACCTGATCGAAAAGAAGAAGGAAGGGAAGAGGGTCATCATCATCATCGATGAGGCGCAGAACCTGAGCCGGGAGGTTCTCGAACAGCTCAGGCTCACCTCGAACCTGGAGACCACCACCGGCAAGCTCATCCAGATCGTGCTCGTGGGACAGCCCGAGCTGGCCGATCTCCTTCATTCCCATGAACTCAGGCAGCTTGCCCAGAGGATCTCCCTGAGCAGTCATCTCGTCCCGCTGACCGAGCAGGAGACCCGGGATTATATTCGTTACCGCCTCGCCCGGTCCGCTCACAGGCCGACGAATCTCTTCAGCACGGGCGCGTGCCGTCTCATCTTTCAATACTCGCGGGGCATCCCGAGGCTCATCAATATCGCCTGCGATCGGGCCCTGATCGTGGGTTTCGGGTTGAGTGCACCGAAGATCACGGGAAAGGTGGCCAGCCAGGCCATCGACGAGCTCAAGGGACAGGGAAAACCGCAAGAAGAGAAACAGGCCTACCTGGGAAAAAGGGTTGCGCTCCTCGTTCTCCTCTTCCTGTTTCTGGTCCTGGCCCTGGTTTATTACCCGGAGTGGAGGCCCCGGAATTCCTCTTTACCGGAGGGGACCGCGAGCCTTACGGGCGCGGATCGCGGATCCGATGCAGAGGCTGGCAAGACCGGCCCTGATTTGAACCGCTTGAAGCAATATCCGAAAGAAGAGATGCTTCACACAAAGAAGGAGGGGACCACTGCTTCCAGGGGTGCCCCCCCGGAACCCGCAGACTCTCCGGGTCAACAACAGGGACGGATGGCAGCAGAAAAGCCGCACCACATTCAGGAGGAGGTGCCTGCCGCACCTGCAGAGGAAGACCTCGAGACATCTTCTCACTCAGGCTGGAAGAGACGGGAGTCCGTGGAGCAGACGTTCCGTACCCCGGAGGAGTTGTTGTTCGCCTCGGAGAAGCCGGTGGAGGAGATGCCTGTGGCAAAGGGAACCAAAGAAGCAAAGACGAGGAACCCCAATTGAGTTCCATCCTCAAAGCTCTCAAAAAGGTGGAAACCGCGGGCTACCAGGGTAAGGGAGCCGGCGAATACCCCTACCGCCCCCAGCCTGAACCAGGGCCTCGCAGGCAGGTGAACTATTTATGGGTTCTCAACGTGGGGATTCTCGTGCTCTGCCTGGCGATTGTGGTGCTGGTCTTCACCAGGATTCCCCTGTTTCAGAAACCTGGAAAATCCCCCGGAGCCTCGTCCAAATCCGTGCCCACCGCTTTCGACATCGAGCTGGTGGAGCCCTTGAAGAAAAAGGCTCAAGCACTCAAGGACGCTCCATCGACCACGACTCCGCCTGTTAAAGCCATGCCCGCGGCCGTGTCCACGAAACAGGAACCCACCCCGGTTCAGGAGGGACAGCCCCCCCCGGAGCCTGCGACTGCTGAAGCGACCGTGTCATCCGAGCCTGGTGAGACGACAACGGTTCAGTACCTGGACAGCTCGAGGTTTCGTCTAGAGGGAGTCGTGGTCGTGGAGTCGTCGAATACACGATATGCCATTATCAATAATTCCATTGTCCGCAAAGGGAGCCGGGTCCGGGGCCACAAGGTGATCCACATTCAGAACGACTATGTTGAACTGGAGGGTCCGGACGGCTCATCCCTCTTCAGACTGGAAGCCCCCTAGCAGGCCGACCAGAAACTCCGTCGCGATAAAAATTTGATAACGTGATCCTATTTCGGGTTGGCGACTGCCCGGGTGTCCGGGATGTTGTGAACAAGGCTCGTCATCCGCTCGCCTTCCGTGTCGAGGAACTGGAGGAATTCACTTCGAATCTTCGGGTCCAGTTCCTTGTGATGGCTCAGGGCTTCGGAAAACAGTCGCAGGGAATCCAGAAAGACATGCAGTTCATGGGTCATGGTTGAAAAGAAGGTGACGCTCTTCTTCTCCATCTCCTTGAGGCTTTCATATTCGTGTTCCAGCCTTGCTGTCCGCTCTTCGGTCTGTTTCTCCTTTGCCTCCATGAACTTTCTCTTCTTGATCTCGGACTCGATTCTTTTCATGATCCGCCGATGCTGTTGTTCCATGGCCGCTCCCAGTCCGGCGGTTCGCTCCTCCAGCATCTCCTCCAGGCGTCTCCGGTATCGGGCCCACTCTGTTTCGATCCGCTTCTGTCCCGTTATCTCGTGGGCAATGCCATGGACCGCAACGGGCCTGTCCTGTTCATGAATGAAACAGAGGTTGACCTCAACAGGGACCCTTCGGCCATCCCTGGCAAGGATGTCGAGTTCACAGGAACCTGATTTCCTGCCGCCTTTTTGTGACCTCACGATCCTGGAGACCTTGTCTGCATGCTCCGGTGCCACGATCTGGGTGATATTCATCCTGAGGAGCTCCTCGCGGGTGCATCCCGTAATCCTCTCAGCCGCTTTGTTGACAAAGGTGAGATTCCCGGCCGGGTCGTGTGAATAAACGATCTCCTCCTCCGCGGCATACGGCTGGAAAGCCCGGTCTCCCATCAGGGGCAGGACCCTGTCCTCTGCTCCGGGTATCTCACCATGGCCCCGGACCCCGCTGTCCTTCAGGGACCTTTCCTCTTGAATGGGTGCATGGGCGGTTTTCCCTCTATTCGCAACCCCCTTCTCTAAGAGATGCTTCAGGCGGCTCAAGCTGGGAAGATCCCTGGCAGAGAATCCAAAAACCCCTTTACGCTTGTGCAGACCCTTTGAGGTAAGCTCCTGTACACGATTTCTCACCGTATCGGCCAGCATACGAATCGTGTCCAGGTCCCTTACGGTTTCCGGAGGATAGTCCCTGTAGAAGTGAAAGGCCTCGTCGTAATAGATGGTGTACTGCGTCGGAAGGGGGAGAAGGCCGAGGGGGCCCAGGAATGGAAGGAGAGGCGTAATGGGAAAATAGGGGAATCCCAGCATGCGGGCCAGGG
Source organism: uncultured Thermodesulfobacteriota bacterium (assembly GCA_964609935.1). Taxonomy (GTDB): domain Bacteria; phylum Desulfobacterota; class DSWW01; order DSWW01; family DSWW01; genus CAYTRL01. The sequence continues at coordinate 4,327 of CAZSUQ010000008.1, forward strand.
GCTTCAGGTTTACCCGGTAGGGATACTGCTCCTCCGCGCCGACGACGGCCGAGGGAATGATCGGTGCCCGGTGAAGGAGGCTCATCTCTATGAATCCCACGTTGAAGGGTCGAACCCGGTAGCGGTCCCGAAAAGGCTTGCAGGTTCCCTTGTGCCCTTCCGGAAACACGGCAACCAGCTCACCCTGCTTGAGGAGTTCCTCGAAGTTTCTCCTGGCACCGAAGATCTGCCCCGCGCGCGTGAAGAACGTGGAGACAAAGGGTATGTAGCCGGCGAAGTTGTCCACAACCGCCCGCATGACCCGGGGCGTCTTCATCTTCAGGGCCAGGTCCACGGCGATCATGGCCCCGTCGATGGGGAGCACACCGCTGTGGTTGGGTGCAATCAGGGCAGGACCCTCAAGAGGGACATTCTCCACGCCGTGGCTTTGCGTACGAAACCAGTACTGGTAGATGAACTTGAGAACCGAAAAGGCCATCATGGCGGATTCCATCTCGAGACCGAAGGGATCGTATCCAAACCCCAGGTCATGGATCCGTATCCGTTCCAGACGAATGTAGTCTTCCGGGAAGAGCTTTTGTGTGACGTTTCTTGCCCACTGCCTCCCTTTCCGGTTCATGGTCCTTCCCCTCCATGAAAAGTATTTGGGGTGAAGAGATCCTTCCATGGTTGCGACCCGGACGCCCTACCTGGAATCCGCTCCTGTCCGGCCTCCATGCCGACCCTGGGACCCGTTAACGAGACACCTGTGGCCTTGGCCGTGTCGGTTCACGGGCTCATGGTTGAATAAATCTCACGTAAAAAAAGTTGGGAGCAACCGTGTCGCGATGAATCGTTTTGCCTGAGGAGAGCGCAGCGCAGCAAGATAAAGCAAGAGGATTTTTCGAAGAAGAAAAACCAGGGAGAAAGGAAAAGACCAACCTTCGTTCCGACCACCGCAACGTATGTTATTTTGCTCCCCCCTGTGGGATGGTGTCAAGAAAAATCGGTTATCCCCTGCCAAAATATGGTGAGAAACCTTACGATGCGTGTTCACGCCCCTCTAGCAATTCTATTGTTTTTCTCACATTTTTGTGTAAGATCTTCATGAAAACGACAAAAATGAAAGAAACCAAATCGTGCCGGAAAAGATCGAGGAAGTCGGACATCTTTACGAGATCTCCAAGGCCCTGAACTCCACCATTGACCTGAAGAAGTCGCTCTACATGGTGCTGGAGATCCTGTCCAAACACATGGACATGAAAAGGGGGACCATCACGATCCTCAATCCGCTGCGTGACGAGATCCGGACCGAGGTGGCGCACGGCATGTCCAGGAACGCCATGCTCAAGGGCCGCTACAAACCCGGAGAGGGGATCACGGGCCTGGTCATTGAGAAGGGAAAGCCCATGGTCGTTCCGAAGATCAGCCAGGAGCCGCTCTTCCTCGACCGGACCGCCATTCGGCGCAAGACCAGCGAGGAGCTTTCCTTCATCTGCGTGCCCATCAAGAAGGGCCGCCAGGTTGTGGGCACGTTGAGCGTTGACTTCCCCTACGATGCCTCCAGGGACCTGGACTCCAGCGAGCACCGCCTCATGGTCATTGCCACCATGCTGGCCCAGAGGGTCATCAACCTGGAGACGATCCAGAAAGAGAAGGATGCGCTCCGCCTGGAGAACCGGCGCCTCCAGGAGCATCTTGCCAGCAAGCACAACATCAGCAACATCGTGGGCAACAGCAACAAGATGCGCGAGGTCTTCCACATGATCTCCCAGGTGTGCCGCAGCAATGCCACGGTCATGATTCGTGGGGAGAGCGGTACCGGGAAAGAGCTCGTTGCCAATGCCGTCCACTACAACAGCCCGCGCTCGCAACAGGCCTTTGTCAAGTTGAATTGCGCGGCCCTGCCGTCGAATCTAATCGAGAGCGAACTGTTCGGGCACGAGAAGGGTGCCTTTACCGGAGCGATCAGGCAGAAGCAGGGGAAGTTCGAGCTCGCCAACAAGGGAACCATCTTCCTGGACGAGATCGGCTCCATCAGCCTGGATGTTCAGTACAGCCTTCTGCGTGTTCTTCAGGAAAAGGAGTTCGAGCGGGTGGGGGGAACCCGTTCCATCAAGACCGATGTGCGCATCATCGCGGCCACGAACAAGAACCTGGAGGCGGCGGTGGAGGAAGGAACCTTCCGCGGGGACCTCTACTACCGGTTGAACGTCTTTCCCATCTACATGCCCCCCCTCCGGGAAAGAAAGACCGACATTCTCCTCCTGGCCGACTTCTTCCTGGAAAAGGCAGCCAAGGAGAACAACAAGGACATCCGGCGGCTTTCAACCCCGGCCATTGACATGCTCATGCAGTACCACTGGCCCGGCAACGTGCGGGAGCTGGAAAACTGCATCGAGAGGGCGGTCCTCCTCTGCGAGGACAACGTGATTCACAGCTATCACCTCCCCCCGACCCTGCAGACCGGCGAGGAGTCGGACACCCTCCCCTCCCAGTCCCTGGAGGAGGCCGTGGTCAAGCTTGAACGCGAGATCATCATCGATGCCCTGAAGAACACCCGGGGGAACATGGCCAGGGCGGCCGCCCTGATCAAGCTCACCGAGCGGAAGTTTGCCTACAAGGCCAAGAAGTACGGGGTGGACTTCCGCCAATATCGCTAGCTAGCCTTACATCCGGACATCTCTTGCCGGCTTGCCCACATGCATTTCCTCGAAGAACTGTCAGGTTAAAAAAAAGGAAGGGAACCCGGACGGCCACCTGTGTCCGGGCCCCCTTCCCGTGGGGGGGGTACAGCTGTTGTTAAAGTCGTAGCAGGCGTTATCTGTGATATCCGGGATTACTCCAGTACGAAACCCCGTTCGCCGTGGATGGAGCTGTCCAGCCCCTGCACCTCGGCATCCTCTGCAACCCTCAAGCCTCCTGTGGCAACCCTGGTGATGGACGCCAGGACAAAGGTGCCCACGCCTGCATAGACGATGGTGGCTGCCACGCTGATCAGCTGGATCCATACCTGTTTGGGATTTCCGTAGAGGAGCCCTGTGCCTGCCTCATTCACGGCCGGGTTTGCCAGGATGCCCGTTGCAATCGCACCCCAGATGCCGCAAACCCCGTGTACACCAAAGGCGTCCAGGGAATCGTCGAACCCGAGCCTCGGTTTGAGGACCGCCACGCCGAGGTAGCCCAGCAGGCCGGAACCGAGGCCGATGACCAGGGAACCGCTAAGATCCACGAAGCCGGCGGCTGGGGTGATCCCCACCAGTCCGGCCACCAGGCCCGAGGCCAGTCCCAACAGGGTGGGCTTTTTGGACACGATCCATTCCACGAACATCCATGTGAGCGCCCCCACGCATGCCGATGTGTTTGTCACCAGGAAGGCGGACCCGGCAAGTCCGTCCGAGGCCAGTTCGCTCCCTGCATTGAACCCGAACCAGCCGAACAGGAGCATGGCCGCTCCCACCGCAGTGAGGACAATACTGGATGGAAACATGGTCTGCTTGCCGTATCCCTTCCTCTTCCCGAGCATCAGGGCAAGCACGAGCCCGGAAACACCTGCATTGATGTGCACCACGGTTCCTCCTGCAAAGTCGAGGGCACCGTCGCTGCCCAGCCAGCCGCCTCCCCAGACCCAGTGGCAGACGGGCGAGTAGATAAAGGTCAGCCAGAGGGCCGCGAACACGATCCAGGACGAGAACTTCATCCGCTCCACCACGGACCCGCTGATCAGGGCCACGGTGATCCCGGCAAAGGTCATCTGGAACACGATGAACACATAGGCGGGAATGGTCCCGGAAAGGTCGTTCACACCGATCCCTTTCAGAAAGAAATGGGAAAGGTTTCCGGTGATTCCGGCCACGTCCGGCCCAAAGGCAATGGAGTAACACCAGAACATCCACAGGACGCTGCCGAGCGCGTAGGAGACAAAGCTCAGCCCGAACGTGTTCAGGATGTTCTTTGACCGGGACATGCCGCCGTAAAACAGCGCCAACCCCACAGGGGTCATGGACATCACGAGCGCTGTTGCCATGATCATCCATGCGGTGTCTCCGCTGTCCAGCGTTGCTTCCTCATCTGCATGCACCGCAGTGGCCGCGAGCAGCAGGAACACGGTGAAGAGCAGCATCTTGAAGGCTTTTGTTTTCATTTCTTCTCCTCCTGGTACGATCTGTATGTGGTAAACCAAATTGGCTTCGGGTCGAGGTTTACAACGCGTGCGGATCCTGCGACGGCGTGGCCTGTTCCCGGTTCCTCAGATGGCATCGGATCCCTGTTCGCCGGTCCGGATCCTGTGCGCGGCTTCGATGGGGAGCACAAAAACCTTTCCGTCACCGATCTTTCCTGTCTTTGCCTGGCCGAGAATCACCTCCACCACCCTGTCCGCCATGTCGTCGTCCACAACGATCTCGATCTTCACCTTTGCCACAAAGTCCACGGTGTACTCTGCGCCACGGTAGATCTCCGCATGCCCCTTCTGGCGTCCAAAGCCCTTGACCTCGCTCACGGTCATGCCCTTGACCCCGAGTGAAGAAAGCCCCTCTTTGACCTCGTCCAGTTTGAACGGCTTGACGATCGCCTCAATCTTCTTCATGTCCTTTCCTCCTTGACTGAGAATCCCTGGGCTGGGGTTCGGCCGCTAAAGGTGTTCGCTGTACTCTTTGCACAGAGAACGAAAGTCACGATTCTGTAATACCTTGATCGCTGAATCTGGCGGCACTTTAGGGGTATGAATTACAAGAGCCGTGCCAGGGGAGGAAAGGGGGGGCTGATTGGAGATAACATGTTGATATTATTTATGATAACAAGATAAGGCTGCTGAAATACTCGAAGGCCTCACCAGCACATTTCCCACATATGTGTAGGTTGCAGCCTGGCATAAGACAATTATGTTGTGTGGTTCTGGAGACCCCGTGCAGTCAGCATTCTATCGCTTAGGCTATGCTTAAGACTCTGAAATTAAATGGCAAGAGGCAAGGACGAGCGGAGGATTGCAATACCCGCAGGAAGATAATCCTTGATTATAAAGGACCATTAGGCCATAATAGGTCTAGTGGTCCTACCAATTATCTTGTAGATAGGGGATCTGATGATACCGGAATTCGACCCCATTAAGAAGATCAAGGCTTCCGAGCAGGTCGCCGAATTATTGTTGGACTATATCCTGCAGGGAGGGGTGAACCCCGGCGACAAACTGCCTCCGGAAAGAATGCTGGCAAAACAATTCAATGTAACTCGGACCACCCTGCGGGAGGCCCTCAAGAAGCTTGAACAGCTGAAATTGATCGTCATCCAGCAGGGTCAGGGCATCATTGTGGAGGACTATCAAAATGCCAGCGTGGATCTGCTCTTCTACTTGCTGAAAGTGGATGGTGAGATCGATCTGAATATCTTGAAGAATCTTCTGGAGGCGCGTGAACTTTTCGGAACGGATGTGGCAAGACTTGCGGCAAGGCGGGCCGACAAAAAAGACATTGAACAGATGAACAGCCTGATGAAGACGCTGGTCAAGGCACGCGATCCGAATCAATTGCAGCTGCTGGACTTTGAATTCTTTCTTCAACTGGCACTGGCCAGCAAGAATATCGTCTACATCCTTTTGATGAATACCATCAAATCCATCTACAGAAAGCATTTACAGCTGTTTCTGCCGCTGACCTCAAGCCTGGACACCTCCCTGCAGCAGGAAATTCTGCAGGCCGTAATCAAGGGGGATGAGGAGAGAGCAGCGGAAAAAGCCAGAGAATTCCTGCATCCGGACAGGGAGTTGTTCAAATTCACAAAGTAGATTCGGATGTAATCTCGGCAGGATTTTTCTTGAGACGTTGGGTGTTCCGTTCTTCCGCGCATGGAAGGACGCATGCTTATTCTAAAGGGGGGAAAGATGCAGACGGCCCGAGATCTTGATACGTGCCAAACCGAAATCAGCGAAAAACTCAGGGTCCTGAACATACAACGTACCTGTGTGCATGACGGTCCGGGCATTCGGACCGTGATTTTCTTTCCGGGATGCAACCTCAGGTGCCTGTGGTGCCAGAACCCGGAGGCAATATCTTTTCAGCCGGAATCAACCCAGGACGCCCTATCTTCCGCTTCCGACATCCTGCAGGTGGTCGTGCGGGACAGGGAGTATTACCGCAAGAGCGGTGGGGGGGTCACGCTGAGCGGCGGCGACCCGCTTCTGCAGGATCCCGGAAGACTCATGCCCCTGCTGGAAGGACTGAAGAAGGAAGACATTCATGTTGCCGTTGAAACATCCCTTCATGTGCCCTGGAAGAATGTTCACAAGCTGGCGCCACAGGTTGATCTTTTCCTCGTTGACCTGAAGGTTGTGGGCGATGATGTCCAGCATAAGAAATGCACGAAACAGGACACCCGATTAATCCGCTCCAATATCAAGAAACTGATCGATCTGAACGCCCATGTGAAATTCCGCATGGTCATGGTTCCAGGTTACAACGACGCGGAAAGGAACATCAAAGCGGCGGCGGAATTTTTAAAGTCTTTCGGTCATCACTCGATTGAACTGCTCAAGTACCACAACATGTATGAAGACAAGGCAAAGCGCCTGGGCATTGAGCTGGAGGCATTGAATATTACCCATGATCAGGCCGTCGCCTCGGTAAAGAACGCCCTCGATGGTTTCGAACATCATGACATCAAGGCCGAATGCCTTGCCCTGGATGCCTCCAGGCAGAAAGCCGTCTTCCCAAAGCGCGTTTACGAAATACAGAATACGATAAGGGAAAGTGCCCATAGTCTTTGTTTCGAGTCGTCAAAGCTGAAGACGTCCTATTACAGGAAGAACGGCTTTGACAGGCCGAATCCCGTTCACAGAGCGGAGCGTCTGGCCTATGTGTTGAGAAACAAGGAAATCATTGTCTATCCCCATGAACTGCTTGTGGGCAATTTCACCTCCAAGAGGCGCGGCGGCCAGATATGGGAGGAACACTTTGGCATCCTTTTCGCCTTGACCCTGCATCAGATTCACCGTCAGACGCCTGTTCCATTTCAGTGCTCCTGGAAAGACAGGCTGACATTCTATTCGCGAATCGCGCCTTTCTGGGCAAAACACGCCCTTGTGAGGAAGGTCTATCCATCCCACAAGGATCGCCTGCTGGGCGTTTCGCGCATCTCTGAAATAAATGTGGGATTCAACAATAACCTGGCAGCGATAGCGCACTTCATCGTCAACTACGAACGCCTGCTCGAGCGGGGAACCACCGGAATCATCAAAGAAATTGAAACGGTGAAAAAGGAAAAACCGGAAAACAATCAGGACTTCTATGACGGTGCCATCATTGCGCTTCGGGGACTGGAGGACTTTGCTGAACGATATGCCCACAGCCTTTCCGAGGCAAGCAGCAAGGAATCGGATCCTGCCCGCCGCAAGGAACTGGAGGAGATGGCCGCCGTCTGCAGGCACGTCCCCAAGCATCCCGCCCGCACGTACCATGAAGCGTTGCAGAGCATGATGTTCATCCATATCGCGATTTGCATCGAGTCCTTTGAAAACGCCATTTCCCCGGGGCGTCTCGACCAGATCCTGTATCCTTACTACAAGCGAGACAAGGAGGCCGGAAGAATCGATTACGAGAAAGCCAGAGAACTGCTGGCCCTGTTCATCCTCAAAATGGACGAAGCCATCCTGATAAACGACGGCGACACCTACATGCGGTTTGGAAGGCTTTTTGAGACCATGTCAACGGACCAGACCGTGACCGCGGGCGGCCTCGGCAAGGACGGCCGGGACGCCACCAACGAGCTGACCTATGCCCTGCTCGATATCTGCGAACTGCAGCCTTACGCGGTAAACATGACGGCAAGGATTCATCCCGACAGTCCGGTTGAATATATGGACAGGCTTGCGGAGGTCTATATCAACGGCGCACCCATGCCGGCTCTGTACAATGATGAAGTCTACATCGACACGTTACAGAAACATTACGACACGACCGTGGAAGACGCCAGAAACTACGCGATCGTGGGATGCGTGGAACCCAATGCCTCGGATGATCATTACGGCAATACCGACTGCGCCAATATGAATGTTGTCCTCCCGTTCCTGCAGGCCCTGAAAGGCGAAGATGATGATTTGTGGAACTTCGGCGTTCCCGATCAGCTCGAGAAATTGATCACCAAATTTGTCGAATACAACTTCAATGGAGACGGCAAACTTTCCGGATTGATCTCCTCGAAATATGGATCGGCCCGCAAACGGTACAAGAAGAGGAAGGCTCCGAAACCCAACCCGCCGGCAAACATGGAGGAGCTCCTTGCGCGTTTTCAGGCACGCCTGAACCATCTCGCAACATCGATTTTGACCGATCACCAGGCTATAGAAGAGGCGATTCGAGAAGACTTCACGACCCCGCTGGCTTCATCCCTCTCCAGGGGCTGCGTTGAATCCGGAAAAGATGTGAACCAAGGCGGCGCGAAGTTCAACAGCAGCGGCATCCAGGCTGTTGGAATCACGGATGTGGCGGATTCCCTCCACGCCATCGATGAGGTGGCATACAAGAAGAAGCTCTATACCCTTCAGGACATTATCAACGCCATGGATCATGACTTTGAGGGGCCTGCTTATCAGAAAATCAGAGAGGCATTGCTTGCCGTTCCCAAATTCGGCCAGGATGACTCACAAGAGGCCGTGGACTGGGTAAACAGGACATTGCAGATCTACGTCGATGCCTTGAAACAGGTGCCGAACTGCCCGCGAAACGGCATCTACACGGCCGGTTATTACGCGCTCAATGTGAATGACGTCTATGGCAAGAAGACGCCCTCCATACCTTCCGGCAGATTAAAGGGTGTTCCTCTTGCCAACAGCGTTGCCCCGCATTACGGAATGCAGGCGGCGGACTTGCTGTCGTCGCTGAATTCAGTGGCAGGCGTTGATTTCGTGAACTATGCTCCCAACGGCACTACCGTTACGTTCACAATCGACTCTGCGCTGTTCCAGGGTACGGACGGTGTCAGAAACCTTTCAAGCATATTCAGCACATATTTCAAGGAAGGCGGCATGCAGTTCCAGCCGAACGTCATCAACAGAGAAATGCTGCTGGATGCATACAACAACCCGGAAAAATACCCCTATCTTCTGGTCCGCGTTGCCGGCTACTGTGCATACTTCAATCACCTTTCCGATGATCTGAAGAAGATCATCATCAACAGAACCTGCTACGGCTGAACTCGGAATATTTCAGATCTCGGTGACAAACAATCTGTGTATGGAGAGAGAAGCCGGAGGATACCTCTGAATCAGCGAACTGCAAATTGACCGGTCGTCGGAGACAGGGGTAGGGTTTAGGGTGTACCGTATACAACCGCGAAGAGGTCAAGCCGTGAGACAATACCGCAATGTGTCCGTCATCATCCTCGTTTTGGTGGCAGCTTCTATGCTCTCATGTCCGGTACCTCCGTGCACTCCTGTGCCGGACCCGGGTCCAGACGGGAAGATCACCCATATCGCCGACTACGTGCGTTTCAGAGCGCCCAAGACCGGAATCGCCGTGGTTCACGACGGCAATCTCGTTGCCACGACAGGAACGGGTGGCGCGGACGGCAAGACGATATTCTGGGTCGCCTCGACCTCCAAGTTCGTAACGGGTGTCGGTGCCATGGCTCTCGCCGACGAGGGGCTGTTGGACACCGAGGCCGTCGTCACGAGCTACGTGACAGACTACACTGAGGAGAACGGACGCCAGAACCTGATCTTGGTCGGGCATCTTCTTCAGAACGTATCGGGACTCCCCCAGGACGGTGGCTGCGCCGGGTTCGCGTGTCGACAGGACCTGCTGACCGGGGATCCCACGACTACGCAGTACGATCTCATGGTTCCCGATCGTGGGGCCGTCCTCAGCAACGTGTTCACACCGAGCATGCTCGTTGAGATCCCGTACAACATCTTCAACATAACCGCCTTCGAGCCTGGAACCAACTGGAAATACTCAGGTTGGGGATGGATGCTCGTCGGTCGTGCGATGGAGATCGCCGCGGGTGAAGATTTCCCCATTCTCATGCAGACCCGCGTACTCGACAATGCGCATATGTGCCGGGCGACCTACGACGGCGCCCTCGTCGATCCCTTCAACCAGGCGCTTGGAACGGGGACCAATGCCATCGACGGATGGTGCATCGAGCCGATGCTCGAGCCTGGCCATCAAGGCGAAGGGGAGCCCTATTACCATGACGAGCTCGACTGCTCGGTGCGTATGCCTCAAGGCGGCCTCCACGCATCGGCACTCGACATGGGGCTCTTGGCCGAGACTGTGCTCGCCGACCTCGCCGGCGCCGGCAATATCACGAGCGCGGCTTCCATGCGCAGGCTGTTCTGCCCGGATGGCGGTGGCACCGGTTTGCCCGGTGACGATGGCGAAGCCTGTCTCGGGCGCGTAGCAACGGGTGGCAGCGAGGCCCAATACGGCTACGACTACGGCTTCGGCAATTTTCGGCGAAGCTACGTCTACCAGGGCATCACCTACGACGTGTTCAACCACGGTGGCGGTCGCGCAGGGTTCAGCTCATTGTTTGAGGTGGTACCCGAGGCCGGTTTTGCCATCGCGATCGTGGCCAACACCGGCGACGCGGCAGGCTGGCAGGACGCAGCCGACTACGCGATCCGCTGTTACCTCCACGACGAGTGCTGACGCATTTTGCGTCACCCCGAACACCCGTTGTGACTGAAAAGTGAGTCCGGGATTCATGAAATGTTCGGGCTGACTCATCGCACGACACAACAGACCACCGCGAGCACATCATGAGATCTGAAACGAACTTGAGCCTTCTGTCCGTTTTGTTTGCACTCCTGTTCATGCTCGTGTCCTGCGGAAGCAACAACGGGGTGCGGCCCACGGGCTCGTCCACATTGCCCCCTTATCCCGGAATGGTTCCGTCCGGGAAAACGCTGGACGAGATCCTCGGCGTCTCCAGCCACATGAGCCGCGGCGTGGAGTACAGCTGGAGGCGGGAGTTCGAGATCGAGAAGCTGGTTGATGCGGGCATGACCATGGTTCGAAACGATTTCCACTGGTATCGGATCGAACCGGAAGACGATGTGTGGGCGCTGGACGGATACGACGTCATGACCGACCTGTGCCGGGCCGCGGGCCTCAACGTGACGGCCATCTTTCTCGGTGCTCCCGACTGGGCAATACCCGGAGGCTCCCCGGACGAAATCGACCCGGAAGACTACGCCGACTACACCGGACGCGTAGCTGCGCACTTTGCCGACCGCATCGACTACTACGAGGTCTGGAACGAGCAGAACACCTCCCGGTTCTGGAAGCCCCGGCCCAATCCAGCCAGGTACGGAGAACTGCTCAAGGCCACATTCGAAGCCGTGCATGCAAACGATCCGAACGCCACGGTCATCTTCGGCGGGCTTTCAGCATTCGAGGTGCATTTCTTCGATCCCCACGGGATCTGGAACTTTTTACATCGTGTGTACGAGGAGCATCCGGACATCTGCGAATACTTTGATGCCATGTCCATCCACCCCTATACGTTCCTGCAGCAACCCAGCCCAGAGTTCGATCTCGACCTTGGCATCTACCACTATCCCAACATGGTGGGCTCCGTTGAACTCGTACGCGAAACGCTGGAGGGAATCGGCTGCCCGGACAAGCGCGTGCAGTTCACGGAAGTCGGGTGGCCCAGCCTGCTCATCGGCAACCGACGGCAGGCGGCATACCTTGCCCGCAGCGTGATGCTGGCGCTGGCGAACCGGGTGGAGATCTATGACTGGTACACGTTCTGGGACGGCTCAGGCAGTGCTTCGCTGCCCACCGAGGATTACTTCGGCCTGTTCACCTACCCTGAGCAGCCGTACGAAACCGAGCCAAAGCCTTCCTACCTGGCTTTGAAGGGCGCGCATGAAAGGATCGGCGACGCCCGCTATGCCGGAGACCTGCGCGAAGCGCTGGGATGGGACGGGGACGTGTACGCTCTCGTTTTCGTGGATGACGCCGGAACGTGCATCATCGGTCTGTGGCGAGGCGGAAGCGCCCTTTCGAAAAAGGAGACCGTGGTCCTGCCGACACCGGCCAACGCCACGGGCGTGTGGTCGGTCTATGACCAGGAGGGCAACCGGATCCACAGCGGCAAGGCAATGAATAATGAAGTGGAGGTCACGGTTTCCGGGAATGCAACTTATGTAGAATTCCCCGTATCAACCGCCTCCATGACCGCAGCGGCGGACTGCCCACCCTGACCGCAGACCCCGAGCAGGGCCGTCTTGTTCCCGGTGTTTGCCATCTCGTTGGCCATGGTGGTGATCATCCTCGCGCCGGTGGCGGCAAAGGGGTGACCAAAGGCCAGGGACCCGCCGTGCACGTTGATGCTTTCCGGCACGATCACCCCGAACGCTTTTTCCATGCCCAGACGTTCCTGTGCGAACCGGTCGCTGCCCAGGGCCTTCAACACGCAGAGCACCTGCGCGGCAAAGGCCTCGTGGATGTCGATGAGGTCGATCTCCTCCAGGGTCAGGCCGGACCGCTGAAGCGCCCGGGGCATGGAGATGGCCGGGCCGAGCAGGAGTTGGTCAAAAGGATCCACGGCGTCATAGGACCAGCTCCGGAAGGCGGCCAGCTTCTTGAAGCCGTATTCCTCGGCCTTCTCCTCGCTCATGAGCAGAACCGCGGACGCGCCGTCGGTGAGGGCGCTGGAGTTGCCCGCTGTCAGGGTTCCGTTCTCTGAAAAGGCGGGACGAAGCCGGGCCAGATTTTCCATGGTCGCATCGCCTCGGACGATATTGTCCGCATAGATGGTCTTTCCGTCCGGGGTTTTCACCGGCACGATTTCGTCGGCAAACCTGCCCGCCTCCACGGCCCGGGCCGCACGCCGGTGAGACTGGGCGGCAAAGGCGTCCTGCGCCTCCCGGGGAATGGCGTTCCGTACCGCCATCTTTTCCGCCGACTCCCCCATCAACTCCCCTGTGGTTCTCTCCCGGATCGACGGCTGCCTTGGAACCAGGTCCTTTCGAAGGTTCAGCCTAGTGGCGAGCTTGAGGTAGTCCTTTGGGGTGGACTTGGAGCTCATGACCACGGGAGCGGCCTTGTGGACAAAGCTCTGGGGCATGGTGACCTCTGCGTTGCTGGTGGAGTCGCTGCCCCCGGCAATGAGCACATCCGCCTCCCCCCGCTCGATGGCAGCCACTGCCAGGGTCGTGGTCAATACGCTAGAGGTACAGGCACGGCTCACGGTGGTGGCCTCGATGGTGGGGGGCATCTTCAGCTCGAGCACGATCTCTCTGCCCACATTCACCGTGGACCCGCCAACGATCACTGCACCCCAGACAACTCCGTCGATGTCATCCCATTTCACGGGATTTGCATCGAGCAGGCCTGCCACGGCAGCGGCGCCCAGTTCGTAGGAGCTCATCCTGGTAAAGTCGGTGAAGGCCCGAAGAAACGGGGTCCGCACGCCTCCCACCAGGACCGCGCGTCGTTTGTTTGTTTTTTTTGTGTTTGCTTTCTTTGTCTTTGCAGCCATGATCGATCCTTTCTCGAGATTCGGATTCACGCGCCAATATAGTTCCCACCGCAGATACGGATCACCTCGCCCGTGATACCCGCAGCACCCGGACTGGCCAGGAAGGCCACGAGTTCACCGATGTCTGCCGGAAGCCCGCCCTGGGAAAGGTTGCACAAACGGCGGGCCACTTCCCGTGTGGTAAAAGGGATGGCGGCCGTCATGCGGGTTTCGATGAACCCGGGGGCAATGGCATTCACCGTGATGTTCTTGCCGGAAAGGGTGGGCGCCAGGGCACGTACATACCCGATGACGCCGGCCTTTGATGCCGAGTAGTTGGTCTGCCCCATATTGCCCGCGATTCCTGCAACCGAGGCGAGGCAGATCACACGGCCGTTCTTTTTCAGCAGCTTCTTCAATGCCTCGTTCACGCGGATCAGGGAAATCAGGTTGACCCCGAGGGTCATGTCCCAGAGCTCTTCATCCATGTTGACGAGCATCTTGTCCCGGGTCACACCGGCGTTGTGCACAACGATGTCCAGCCCTTTGAACCTCTTCTTGATTTCATCGCAGATCACCTGGGGTGCATTTTCATCTGTGATATCGCACAGGAGCATGCTGCCGCCCAGCCTGTCCATTAATTTGCTGAGCGGTCCGTCTTCGGAAGGGCGATCCATACCCACCACATGGGCCCCTTCCCTTGCCAGGGTTTCCGCCGTTGCCGCCCCGATCCCCCTCGCCGCACCGGTCACAAGGGCGATTTTACCGTCCAGGGGTCGCCGTACAGGAGGCTCACCGTCAAAGGTGACGTTCCCGGAAACATGGATCGGTTGGGCCGTGATGTAGGCGGACCGGTTGGACAGGAGGAACCGCAGAACAGGATCTGCCTGCTCCTCTGCACCCCGGTCCACGTAGAGGACCTGTGCCGTGGCGCCCTTTCGGCCGATTTCGCGGGACAGGCTCCGCATGAATCCGTTCACTGCCTGGGCGCACGCCGCCATTGACGGGCTCCCGGCCTCTTCAAAGGTACGGCTTACGATCACCGCACGGCCGCAGGGGGCCAGCTTGCGCACCCATTGATGAAAGAACCGGTACATCCCCTTCAAATCCTCCGGACCCTTCATCCCGGACGCATCGAAGATCAGGCACTTCGGCTGCAAACCGTCCGGCGCCTCATCCCCTGTCAATGGCTCTGCACGCCGCGCCCAGGCTTCACCGTATTCTTCATACCACTTGAAATGAGTGCCATCTCCCAGCACGTAGCTCTTGGCGCCCGCGCCCGTGAGGGTCCGGGCCAGGGTTTCGGCAAACCCGGACCCCTTGCCGTGACAAACCACCACACCCATATCCTCCAGGGGACGATCCTGCCAGGGATAGTCGGAGCGTTTCAGTTTCTGAGGCAAGGGGATCGGCAATCCGAGGCTTTTCACCGCCTTGCGTGCCGCGGGCTGTGTTCCCAGCTCTACAAGAAAATCGCTCATCATCTTACTCCTAGTGTGTTGCGTAGGTTCCGGCAAGGTATGCGGGCCCGCCGGGAGCATCCCCTACAAAGATTCCGTTTTCGTCATCCAGGTAAACCTTCACCTTTCCCGGAAACACCAATGGCTTTACAAATCTCGATTCAAACGTGGTCAGCCGCTGCGAACGCCCCAGCCACACGGAACGGTTCAGGCTCTCAATGGAGCGGGCCATGGTGGCAAAGCCGTGCAGAATGGTATTGGGGAACCCGGACATCCTGGCATAGCCCGGGATCCAGTGCACCGGATTGAAGTCCCCTGTGAGCAGGGCAAAATCAAGCCCGCTCCTCTTGTGGAGCTTCCACGCATCAATTTCCCGGGCGGCCTCCGGAACCCTTGGCTTCTCCTTCTTCGGCCCGTCCGAACGCTTCAGCGGAAGGATCGCGTTCACATAGGACACAAGCGATTCCGGCTCTTCAGCTGTCCCGGTTACGAGTTTCTGTTTGAAAACGACCCTGCTGCCGTTGTCGTCCACCTCCACGAGCTGGGCCTTGAGCTTGAGGGGCTTGTCCACGGGCAGCGGATGAAGCACCTCGATCCGGCAGCCTCCATTGAGCACACGGCTCATGTTGTAGGGCAGTCCTTCGAGGGCTCCTGCCAGAATGGGAAATCCCCACTGGGGAAAGAAGTGAGGCGGCAAAATGCCCTTGTACCATGAGGATTGGCCGCCCACATGCCGGATGTAATCAGAGACAAGCTGTGGGTTTCTCGGATGAAGCACCTGCTCCAGGATCGGGCCCGGCACAGGCTTCGGAACGTCCCCTCCCTTCGATCCGTTGTGGCCGATTGCCGAGACCGCGGTCCGGGCAAGCGTTCGGATCACAGGGCCCTGACGAAACAGATGTCCTATGGATACACCCATAAAAGACTCTCCTTATGAGGTTTCAAGCAGCCTGTGCGCTTGTGGATTCTTTTGAGGCCAGCCCGGAGAGCAGGCGGCTTCCGGTGGTGGTGATCTCCTCGTACAGAAAACGGCAGCGCGGTTCCGCCCGTTCCAGGTAGCGTTCGAAGAGCTCCAGCCTTTCCGGGTGTTTCTTCACCTGGTCCAGGAGCATCTCTGCAATGGCCACGTCCGCAAGGATCCGGGTGAGCCTCTCGGCGTGAAGCATGGCCAGGGAGAAATCCTTCTTGGGGTCCCACTCCTTGAAAAAAGAGGCCCACTCCCCGAGCGGCTTCTTGCGCATGGCGTTGATCTTCTTCCCTGCCAGCCGGGTCATCAGGAACTGAAGCGCCTTGCAGGAAGTCACCTGCAGCCTGGCCACGCGGCGCTCCGGTTCGGTCCCCGCACGTCGAGTGGCCCACGTGGCCTGTGCGAATTTCGTGTAGAAGGCCTTGGGGTCCTTGATAATCCCCATGAGCGTGTCCTTCATGGCCATGAGCGCCTGGATCTGGCTGGTGCCTTCGTAGATGGGCAGGACCACCGCGTCCCGCAGGAGTTTCTCCGCACCGTACTCGCTGGAGTATCCGTATCCCCCATGGATCTGAACGGCTTGTCGCGAGATCTCCACCGACTTCTCGGCCGCCAGGTACTTGAGCAGCGGGGTCAGGCGCCGTGAGGCCATCTGGTGAAACCGCATCTCCGCCTCCATCTTCTTCCGCTCCAGCTCGTCGGCCGGCGGGACGAATTCCAGGACCAGGTTCAGTTTCTGACCCATCTCTTCGTGGTATCCGGAGTTTACGGCCATGGCCCGTATGCCCTGGATATCGGTTTGCATCTCATCCAGGTAGTCGGCGATCATCTCGTGCTGATCGATCATCTTCCCCATGCTGGGCCGTTCCGCAGCGTACTCCCTTGCCATGCGAAGGGCCGTTTCGCCGATGCCCAGCGATTCGAAACCCACCGAGACGCGGGCGTTGTTCATGAGCTGCAGCATGAGCTTGAACCCGTCACCCCGCTCACCCACGAGCAAGGCCGGGGTTTCGTCAAAGCTGATGGTGACCGTGGCCGAGCCGTGGTGCCCCAGCTTCTCCTCCAGCTTGGTGAAGCTTGCGATGTTCTTCTGGTTGCCGTTCTCGTCCATCTCGTAGGTGGGCACCAGGAACATGGAGAGCCCCTTCAGGCCGGCAAAGGCATCGGCCCCTGCCGCCTGCTTTTCCGTCCGGGCGATGACGAAATGATACTTGGCGTGTCCGGAGGTGATGAAGATCTTCTCGCCGGTCACGCGCCAGTTGCCGTCAGCGTCCTGTTCGCCCTTGCAGCGCAGCTGCGCCATGTCCGAACCGGCCCCCGGCTCGGTGATGTCCATGGAGCCCCAGGCCTCGCCGGAAGCGATCTCCGCGATGGCGTCCGCGAACCGGGTGGATTTGATCTCCATCTTTTCCATGTCGAATTCCGTGGTGCCTTCCATGACCGAGAAAAGGAGCATGGCCATGGCGATCCCGCCATGGAACCCGAAGTGGGCGGAAACGGACACGTCCGCCCTGGAAAACATCTCGCTGCTGAGCAGGAACAGGAGGAACGGGCAGTTCATTCCTCCCAGGTCCCGGGGAAGGCACATCCCGTGAAGCTCGAGCCCCTTGATCTGGTCGCAGATGCCCTGAAGAACAGGCGGGAACTTCACTACCCCGTCCTCAAGAAAAGGGTGTTCCCGATCGATCTGCGCAGCGTTGGGCGCGATTTCGTTGGCCGCGAAATTCCCCACCAGGTCCAGGACGCTCCTGTAGAAATCCAGGGCATCCTCCACGTTCTCGAAGCCCCCGTTCAACCGGTAATCAAACTCCGTCAACCTCACGAGCGGTTCCCAGTCGATGTACTTTTCCACGTAAAACTTCAAATCGTCGTTGTCGTCATAGAAGTTCGCCATGTTTTCCTCCTGATCAATCTTTTCGGTTCGGGTTCACGAACAGGGTGTCCCGGGCGATGCGCACCAGCTCCTTGATCCTGGCCTCCATGCCCTCCCGGCTGTCCGCATCGGTGAGGGCGGAGACCAC
The DNA here is from genome assembly GCA_964609935.1 of uncultured Thermodesulfobacteriota bacterium. Taxonomy (GTDB): domain Bacteria; phylum Desulfobacterota; class DSWW01; order DSWW01; family DSWW01; genus CAYTRL01. Next base: position 22,218 of record CAZSUQ010000008.1, read on the forward strand.
GTGCCCCAGGGCCACGGTTCCAATGACCATCACCATCACCTGCATGATGTACGATTCCGGGTCCACCTCGCGTTTGATGATCTTTGCCTCCTGCCCCATGCGGATGTATTCCACGAGCAGGCGCATCCAGGGAAGCACCAGCTCGGAGCCCATCTTTCTCAGGTCCTCCGGCCGGTCAAGGCTCTCCCGGATCGCCACCCGCGCACGGTTGGTATCGGATAGAAAGAAACCCACCAGGGCCTCCACAGTGGAGGAGAAGCGGTCGTGTCCGCTGGTGGCCCCGGCCAGGAGCTTGGGCAGTTCCTGCTGCCAGTGGGTGAGCAGATCCCGGATGACCGCCTGCCTCAACTCCTCCTTGGACTTGAAATGGTAGAGCAGCGAAGGCTTCCGGATGCCCACGGCATCGGCAACGGCCTGGATGGATGTCCCTTCGAATCCGTTTTCTCCGAACAGACGGATCGCCTCTGTCAGAATCCGTCTTCTCATGGCCAGAGGTTGATCCTCCTGGTTTTCAACCATGGGTAACCCCCTGCTATCCTACCTTTAGATAGTCTTAAATATATCGATTGGTAGGAAATTATATACCATTTGGTAGACACGAAGTCAATAAGCCTTATTCAACAATTTTTTAAAAGGGTGGAATCGAGGCTAATCCGCTCAGGGAAAAGCACGATTTCCGGGAAACGTGTTCCTCTTTAAACTTCAATTCTATTGAAAACCGTCCTGTTCCTCTTTTATACTCAGTCTGGTTTGCCTGACGTATCTGCCGGGCTTTGTCGTGGATCGCATGAAAGGAGGATCTCTTGGGGACCAGCAAGCCGGCCTACGAGGAGTTGGAACAGAGGGTTAACGACCTGGAGAACGCCTCTCTGGAACACGAACATCTTTACCGCCTTCTGGCTGAGAACGTGACGGACATGATCTGGACCACGGACATGGACCTGAAAACCACGTATATAAGCCCGTCCGTTACACGGGCACTCGGCTTCAGCGTGGAGGAGTCCATGGCCAGGGGCATCGCGGAGATGGTAACGCCCGCATCCCTGGACATCATCATGAAGGAATTTGCCAAAGCGATGGCAAGGTTTGAAGCGAGGCAGGGCAACGAACCGGTCACAGCCAGGGAGGAAGTCGAGCTGTTCCGCAAAGACGGATCCACGATCTGGGGCGAGGTCATAGCGATCCTTCTGGAAGACGAAGAGAGTCGATTCAAGGGACTCCTTGGAATCACCCGGGACATCACCGAGAAGAAAAAAGCGGAAGAGGAACTGAGGGAACGCGAGAAGCGCTTCCGGGCACTCATTGAGAATGCTTCCGATGCCGTTACCCTGATAGCCGAAGACGGCGCCTTTCTCTACAGCAGCCCTTCTTCCGAGCGGCTGAGCGGGTACAGTTCCAACGAGCTGAGGGACATGTCCTTTTTCCAATTCGTCCACCCCGACGACCTGTCCGCTGTGACCGACAACATGGCCGGAATCCTGAGCGGACCGGGGGCTTCCTGTTCCATGGAGATGCGCTTTCGCCACAAAGACGGCTCATGGATCTGGATCGAGGGCATCGGCAAGAACCTCCTCCATGACCCCGGGATTCAGGCCATTGTGTGCAACTGTCGCAACATCACCGGGCGCAAGCAGGCAGAGGAGGCGCTGCTGGAGAGCGAGCAGAAGTACAGACAGGTATTCTTTGCCGTGTCGGATGCGCTTGCGCTCATTCATGCAGACACCATGCAATTCCTCGATGTCAACGATGCCGCCACGTGGCTCTACGGATACAGCAGGGAAGAATTCCTGAACCTGAGGGTCACCGACGTTTCCGTGGACCCGGAAGCGACGAGCATCTCTTTCCAGGAGAGGGAGGAGGGACAGCGAGACACAATTCCGTTGCGTTATCACAAGGCAAAGGATGGGACCGTCATCCCCGTGGAGATTCGCTCCAGGACCTTCACTTTGCAGGGCCAGCGGGTGATTTGCGGGGCGGTTCGGGACATCAGCAAGCGGTTGCAGATAGAGCAAAAGCTGAGGGAACATCATGACCACCTGGAAAGACTGGTGGAGGAACGTACAGCCGAACTGGAGGAGGAGGTCAGGGAGCGCAAGCGGACAGAGGAAGCGTTGAGGGTTTCTGAGGCGAATTACCGTGAACTTTTCGATTCTGCCGCGGATATGGTCGTGGTCCATGACATCCGGACCGGTGAAATCCTGGATGTGAACGACGAGACCACCCGAGCCACCGGCTTCACCCTGGAGGACCTCCAGGAGATGGGGGTGGAGGGATTCAGCCCAAAGTCAGAGGCGTTCGCTCCGGACAAGGCCCTCGGGCACATGAACCGGGCGG
>CAZSUQ010000009.1:0-24065 GCA_964609935.1 uncultured Thermodesulfobacteriota bacterium
TTTGGTTACAATCCGGCCCGCCGTCACAAACCGCGCATCCCTTACAGCCCCTTCTTCAACCATGCAGACATCCCCAGGATGATCGAGGGATCCATCAACGGCGTGGGTCTGGGCGTTGTGCTCGCACCCTTTCTCACGTCCGCCCGTCACCGGGCCCGGGTGGTGGCCAAAACGGTCAACCAGCTCCTGAAGCTGGAAGCCCGGACACAGCAGATCCGGCTCGCCCGGACGACAGAGGACTTTCATCAGGCTCGCCGGAACGGGCAGGTGGCGGCTTTCCTGGGGGTGGAAGGTGCTCATGCACTGGGAGGCAGGCTGGATCTTCTGGAGCGGTATTACAGATGGGGCGTACGATACTTCACCATGCTGCACTTCTCCGCCAACGAAGCAGGAAGGCCGGCATTCGGATGGGGGGTTCAGGACGAGCGGGGACTCACCCGCTTCGGTACGGAGCTGGTGGACAGGATGGGAGCCCTGGGGATGCTGCCGGACCTGGCCCACCTGAACCGGAAGGGTTTTCTGGAGGCGGCCCGGAGGAGCCGATGCCCGGTCATCGTATCCCACACGGGCATCTCGGGCGTCCATCCTCTCTGGAGAAACATCGATGATGAACAGCTCAAGTCCGTGGCGAAAACCGACGGCGTGGTGGGCGTGATCTACAGCCCCCAGTTCCTCAGGGGCCGCTACCGCACGCCCGTGGAATCCCTGGTGGACCACATCGAGCACATCTGCAAGGCCGTGGGCTGGCAGCACGCCGCCCTGGGGAGCGACATGGACGGGTTCATCCCAACGCTCCCCCAGGGAATGCGCGACATCAGCGACACCGTCCTGATAACGGACGGCCTCTTGAGAAGGGGGCTCGAACCGGAGGCGGTGCGGGGGATCCTCGGCGAAAACTTCCTTCGGGCCTTCTCCCGGGTCTGTCCCTAGGATTCGCCCAACATCCAGGTTCACGTCTCAGGGAGGAAGCCATCAAGCTATTTGTACGGAAACGGTCGAAATCCTTCTTTCCGAGAGTACGGATCCGGGTGTTCCATCCTTCCACCGATATCACAACGAGGTTTCGTGTCCTTGGGTTCCTGTTTCTCTTTGCCGTCCTGTCCCTCTCCTGCTCACCGATCTTTACCGGTTCCACCTCCGGGTGTCCGGATGCACGATGGACCTCCCCCTCCATGGAGAAGGAGCCGGGCGGGCGGCGAACCAGGGGGATGACCTGTTCGTCCCGCTACCTGACCATGCGCGACGGCACAAAGATCGCCATCGATCTCTTCCTTCCTGGGGGATATGAACAAGGCGAGCGCTTCCCCACCCTCATCCGTCAGACCCGTTACGGCCGATCCTACACCCTTCAGCCGCCCTTTTCCCTGTTCTGGACCAGGAGGCCCTACGCACCCAGGCTCATCCGCAAGGTTCCCGAGTTCTTTGTTGAACATGGCTATGCATGGGTGGAGGTGGATGTGCGGGGATCCGGCGCATCCTACGGCACACGCCCCTACCCCTTCACCTCAGAGGAGATCAGGGACGGGGCCGAGATCGTGGACTGGATCACAAGCCAGCCCTGGTCGAACGGGCGTGTGGGAGCCATGGGTGCATCCTACGCCGGGGTGGCGGCCGGTTTTCTCATCGTCAACAACCACCCCGCGGTCAAGGCGGTGGTGCCCCGTTTCTCGGCGTTCGATCTCTATGCAGAGCAGGCCTACCCGGGCGGGATCCACCTGGTCTGGTTTACCAACACGTGGGGTCGGCTCAATGCAGCCATGGACAGGAACGCGCCTGAAGAATTCTTCGGCTGGGAGGTCAAGCTCTACGTAAAGGGAATCAGGCCCGTGGACGAGGACCGCAAAAGACGGATGTTGAAGCAAGCCGTGAACGGCCACACCGGGAATCTCGACATACGCGGGAACGCCCGGCACGTAACCTTTCGGGACGACCCCCTTCCGCATCACCCGGACCGGGACATGGATGTGTTCAGCCCGCACAGCTACACAAAGGAGATGAAGAGGTCCGGGGCGGCCGTCTACAGCTTCAGCGGATGGTTCGACGGCGCGTGCGCCCTGAGCGCGATCAAGCGACATCTCGCGGTGGGCAATCCCGGAAGCAGGCTGACCCTGGGACCCTGGGCTCACGGCGGATGGCGGAATCACAGCCCGTCCGGGAACAACGGGAGGTCCTGCTTCGATCATTACGGCGACATCCTTCTCTTTTTTGACCACCACCTGAAGCAGACGAACAACGGTATCAACGAACCCCCTGCGGTCCACTACTACACCATGGGAGAGGAGAGGTGGAAGGCGGCACACGCCTGGCCGCCAACCGGCTGGCAGAAAAAATCCCTCTATCTCTCCAGCGGGAATCGTCTGAGCCCCGCGCTGCGGGAAGGTCCCGGGTCCTACGATCAATACCGGGTGGATTACACGGCCGGGACCGGAGACGGCTCCAGGTGGAAGATCCTCATGGGCACCAAGCCCTATGCCATCTACCCGGACAGGAGCCGGGAGGATACCAGGCTCCTCTGTTATACGTCCGAGCCGCTGCAGAAGGAGGTGGAGGTCACGGGCCACCCCGTGGTGACCCTGTTCCTCTGCTCTACGGCCAGTGACGGGAACGTCTTTGTCTACCTCGAGGATGTGGACCCGCAGGGCCGGGTCCGCTATGTGACCGAAGGAGAGCTGCGTGTCATCCACCGAAAGCTGAGCACAAAGACTCCACCCTTTGAGCTTCCCCCCGTACCGTACCGCACGTTCAGGAAGGAGGACGCAGGCCCGCGGTGCCGGGCGAGATCCATGAAATATGTCTTGATCTGCTTCCCACTTCCTATCTCTTCAGACAGGGACATTCCATCCGTGTTGCCCTTGCCGGAGCGGACAGGGACCACTTCGCTCCGCCTCAGGGGGACCCTCCTGAATGGCGGGTTTACCGGAACCGGGCACACCCTTCACGCATCGACCTGCCTGTCATCCCAGGAGAGTCGGGTGCCGGGACACCGGACGATTGACCCTCTCCATTTTCATTGACATTTCGAACTTGTTGTTTTAACTTGGAATTTCAATCTTGGAGCAAGAAAACGGAATCCAGTAAGGCGTCCGTGCCGTCTAAGGCTCATACCCTGTGATCATTGTTGAGCGGTCTTTTATATAAGTTGTCGATCAATACTCTACCTTGATTCTTGATTCCCTCGAACCTTCCGTTTCATTCCACTGGAGTCGGTTGTGTCCCCTCAAAAGGCCAGGATAAGGGAAGCGATTGAGGAAAAATCCGAAGCACCGGGCTCGGTGCGCTCCCGTGCCGACTGGATTCCAGGGTTCCTTTTCCTTCTGCTGGCCGTATTGCTGGCCTTTTTCGAGAGCTACCTCCTGCCGATCCACCTTCCTCAAGTGGGGGAAAGGTCGCCTCAGGCCATCCGTGCGCCTTATGACTTCGTGTTTGACCAGCAGAAGGCCATGGAAAAGGTCGTGGAAGAGAAACTCAAGGAATTTGCCCCGATCTTTCTCTACGATCACCAGAAATCCAGACAGGCGCTTGCCCGATGCGACGAATTCTTCAGGGGGATCTATCATTGCCGTGAGAAGCTGAGCTCCAGCAGATCCAAGGCCAGGGCCTGTGCAAAGGATCTGTTCCGGGACCCGCCGGGAGACAAGGCACTCTACGAGCTGCTCAAGTACCCGGACCTGGAAAAGATGGAAGGCGTGATCATCTCTTCCCTGACGAAGCAGCTGGACCGTGGGATCCTTGAAGAAGGGCAGCGCACATCAAACCTCAAGTCGCTGCGCGTCCGGTTTCCAGGGGCCTCTGAAACAGAGCGCCGGACCCCGGACGAGATGATCCCCCTTTCCGATGCCAGGCAATCCATCGGAGAGGAGCTGGAAGGCCTGGACCTGAGCGAGAACCTGCAGACAGGGCTCGAGAAAGAGCTGGGCGGGCTGATCAAGCCGAACCTGTCCTATGCCGAGAAGAACGACAAGCTGCTCGCCGACATTCGCGCCCGGAAGCCGGAGAGGAAAAGGGTTTATTACAAAAGGGGCGACCTTCTCGTGCGAATGGGGCAAAACGTTCAATGGCTCGACTTCTACCGCGTCCAGGCCTGCCTCAACAAGCAGAGGCCGAACGCTCTCTGGGTGGGAACCGCCTTTTTCCTGCCGTTCATTCTCATCACACTCCTGTTCGTGGCGGTCCCCCAGAAGATGGGGTGGGAAAGCCGCTCCCCGGCTCAATCCTACCTTCTTGTCTTCTTTGTCGTGGTTTCGGTCCTTCTGCTGGCCAAGGTGATCTACCGGTTCACCAACCTCACCGATTTCGCCGTGCCCATGGGAGCCAGCGGTCTCGTTGTGGCGCTTCTCCTGGATCTGCCCGCAGGCTTGCTTGCGGTTCTGCTCACATCCCTGTACACGACCTTTCTCACCACACTGGACATGGGCCTGTTCATCTACTTTCTCATCAGCGGCACTCTGCTCGTGATGAGCGTGACAAGGTCCAGCAAGCGCCTCCACCTTCTCTTTTATTCCGTGCTGGTGGGGGGTCTCAACGTGGTTCTGTTGATTTGTTTCACCCTTTTGCGGGACCAGGTTCCGGATGAAACGATGCTCAGACAGCTCGCACCCCAGGCCTTTCTCAGCGCACCGGGGGCCTGGCTGGTAGCGGTCCTGCTCACGCCGGTGGGGGAAAAGCTCTTCAGGCTGACCACCTCGAACCGACTCAGGGAACTGGCAGACCTGAACCACCCCTTGTTGAAAAAGCTGCAGGAAAAGGCGCCCGGCACTTACTATCACAGCCTCGCCGTGGCGAACCTCGCCTCTGTGGCGGCAGAGGCCGTCAAGGCGGATGTGCTCCTCGTGCGGGTCGGGTCCTATTACCACGACATCGGCAAGATCATGGATCCGGACTATTACATTGAGAATCAAAGCAGCAGGGAGAACCCGCACGATGCGCTCGATCCGGTCATCAGCTACCAGATCGTCAAGTCCCATGTGAACGACGGGATCGCCATTGCTCAGGAATACCGCTTTCCCAAAGCGGTCATCGACCTCCTGGCGGAACATCACGGCACCACGGTGGTGGGGGCCTTTTTCTCCAAGGCCGCACAAAATCAGCCGGACATGCAGTGGAACAAGGACTTCTTCCGCTACAACGGCCCCAGGCCGGGCAGTGTGGAGTCCGGGATCCTGATGATCTCGGACGTTGTGGAGGCCGTGACCAGGCTCCTGAAAACCGCAAACCCGCTGGAGGTCAGAGAAAAGGTTCACGGCATCATCGTGAGCAAGTTCGAGGACAAGCAGTTTGAACAGTGCAGGCTTCCGACCTCCACGCTCGCCAAGATCGAGGCTGCGTTGACGCAGGCCCTCCTCGGAATCCTACACAAGCGGATCGATTATCCGGATGACGAAGAGGCACAGGAGACCCAGAGTCTGCCGCATTGAACAACCGTTGAGGGCCCGGCCGGCCTGAAACCGGGAGATCGTGGCAACAAGAAGATGAACCGGCGAACCCCGGCTCTCAAGGGTTCGCCTCAAGGAGGTAACGAATGCTCACACAGCTGGAAAGCGCCCGAAAGGGATTGCTCACGGACGAGATGAAAAGATCGGCGGAAGTCGAGCAGGTGGATCCGGACGTTCTTCGAAGGGGTATTGCCGAAGGGAGGATCATCCTTTTGAGCAATGTGCGACACGAAAAAGCCGAGCCTCTGGCCATCGGGGAAGGGTTGCGCACAAAGGTGAACGCCAACATCGGCACATCAAAGGATCAGGCGGATCCTGAACTGGAGTGCGAAAAGGCCCGCAGGGCCATGCAGGCGGGTGCGGACACGCTCATGGACCTGAGCACAGGGGGAGACATCACCGATATCAGGCGCAAGGTCATGGAGGCCGCCCCCATTCCCATTGGCACCGTTCCCTTCTACCAGGCCGCGATCGAGACGGTACAACAGGAACGGTCCATGGTGGAGATGGACCCGGAGGACCTGTTTCGTGTCATTGAACAGCACGTTGAAGAAGGAGTGGATTTCCTCACGGTGCACTGCGGGGTGACCCTCATTTCCAAGCACCGGATGGATTCAGAGGGAAGGGTGATGGATGTGGTGAGCCGCGGCGGCTCCTTCCACCTGGAATGGATGACCTTCCAGAACAAAGAGAATCCCCTTTACGAACAGTTCGATCGACTTCTGGAGATTGCCCACAGTTGCGACGCAACCCTGAGCCTTGGTGACGGCTTCCGCCCGGGCTGCCTCGCCGACGCATCCGACCGGGCGCAGATCCAGGAACTCATCGTCATCGGAGAGCTGGCCCAACGGGCACAAAAGGCGGGCGTTCAGGTCATGATCGAGGGGCCCGGACACGTTCCCCTTGATCAGGTCGCCATGAACGTTGCCCTGGAGAAGAGGCTCTGCCATGGAGCACCCTTCTATGTTCTCGGCCCCCTGGTAACGGACATCGCTCCCGGCTACGACCACATCACCTCGGCCATCGGAGGCGCGGTGGCGGCATCCGCCGGTGCGGATTACCTCTGCTATGTGACCCCTTCCGAACACCTTCGCCTCCCCACACCGGATGATGTCTGGGAGGGCGTGATGGCTTCCAGGATCGCGGCCCATGCCGCCGACCTGACCAAGGGCATCCCCTCGGCGATCCAGTGGGACAAAAGGATGGCCGACTGTCGGAGAGACCTCGACTGGCGAGGACAGATCCGGGAGTCCATTGACCCGAAGCGTGCCCAGGAGTTGCGGGACAGCTGTCCACCCAATGACGATGATGTTTGTTCCATGTGCGCCGATTTCTGTGCAATCAAGAAGATGAAGGAGACGCGTCCTCCTGAATGCGCAGGACCCGAAGAGGAAGAGCGAAGAGGGCCAGGGTAAAACTACGCGCCCGTCCTTCCGGTCCAATCCCTATGCCTTCAACAGATACGTAGAACCGGTCTTCAACAGATACGGAAACCGGTGATCACGGAACACCCTTGCCCGGCCCTTTTTCGCGTGAATTTCCCCCATGGTTTCCCCACAATAAAAAAAGAAAAAAAAGCTTGACACAGGGCGTCAGATTTATTATATTTTCATTAAATGAATAATGATTCAGTATTCAGTTTTGTAAATTTCCCTTACATACCTTATAGTTAGGTTTTCAATATAAAGACTGTTTTATTTGATTTTTCTTCTGAAAACCCGCATCCATTTTTTCCAAAAAAGAAACGCAGAGTCAAAAGGAGATCAGTGATATGATTAGCCCCCTGTCTGGCGAAAAAGCATTACCGGCTGCTGTAGTCGGCAACGAACCGGACACCTCGCCAACACTGGCCGAGTTGACCAAGAAGATGCATTTCTTCCGCTTTCTTCAAAAGGAAATCAACACGGTGAAGACCAAGGCGGAAAAAGAGGCCGTTCATACCATTCTGATAAAAACAAAGATTCAGATCCGTGCATTGGAAAGAGAGTGGAAGGAGATCCAGAGGCTCCAGAGGCCCGTTCAGTCCTCTCCCAATGCCCGCAGTGTTTACGCGACCCGAAGAATCCAGTAGCCGCGAAAATCTCCCTGGAAATGGCACCCCTGCCATTTCCAGGGCTCCTTCCTTTGCCTTCCGCTTTGCCCCTGCTTCGCAATATCGGAACGAGTCCCTTGACATCCCCTTCCCAAAAGCGAAAAAATGACATTCCGTCTTTCTCTATTTACCCGTCAGGGAGGTTCTTCGCATGCAACAGCAAAACGGCGAGGAAAAGAGGCAGTCCCCGCGTATTCACATCCCTGTCTACATCGAAACCTTTTCAGAGACTTTTCTGGCTGGAACCCTGATCAACATCAGCAGCCACGGGATGTTCATTCAGTCTACAGAGCCCAAGGAGGTGGGGACCCAGATGGACCTCCGGTTTCAGCTTCCTGAAAGCGAGGAGTCGATTCTGGTGGTTGCCGAAGTGATCCGGGTCAACTATCCACCCGCATTCAAAGAGAATCAGGAATACACGCAGCCCAGCGGTCCCGTTGCCGACAATCCCGGAATGGGGCTCAAAATCGTGTCCATGGATCCGCAGACAAAAGCCCGGCTGGAAGCGTTCCTCCAGGGGTGAAGGAAGAAGAAGGCAACGGATAGCGGGCCGAACAGGGTTGGCGCCACTCCGGAAAGGGTAAGCATGCAGGAAACAACCGAAGGATTCGCACGCGCTTACGACGGGACAAGGATCTATTATCGCTCCGAGGGGAAAGGCTTTCCGCTTGTCTTGAGCAACGGGATCCTGTGCTCCACGGGCTACTGGGTCTACCTTCGTCCGTTTTTTCGGAACCGGTGCCAGGTCGTTACGTTTGATTACCGCGGGCATGGGAAGTCGGAACTCCCCCGCCATCCCGACAATGTGACCATAGGATCCTTTACCGAGGATCTCAAGGCGGTCATGGATGCCCTGGACATACCTGAGGCCGTTCTGGTGGGCCACAGCATGGGTGTCCAGGTCATCCTGGAATTCTACCGGAGATACAGGGAGCGGGCCTTGGGGCTCATCCCGGTCCTGGGAACCTATGGAAACCCGTTCCAGACCTTTTACGGTTATGCCTGGCCGGATCGGGTGGCACCACCCGTCCTGAGAACCGGCATCAAGTATTCCAAGGCGATCTCCAGGGTGTTCAAGCCCCTGCTCGGAACCCGGTTGGCCATACCGCTGGCCAGGATGAGCGGTGCCATCCACTGGTACCTGGCTCCTGCCGGCATCATGAAGGACTACTTCCATCAAATCGCCACCATGGACTCCCAGACAAGCTTTCGCTCCCTGCTCGCCATTGCGAACCACACGGCCGAGGATGTCCTCAGGGACATCCAGGTCCCCACATTGATCATTGCAGGGGAAAAGGATCCCTTCACCCCGCCCTGGCTGTCTGAGAAGATGTGGCGAACCATCCCGAACGCAGAGATGATCACGATCCCCAACGGCACGCACACGGCCCTCATTGAAAATCCCCATTTGATGAACCTCAGGATGGAGGTTTTCCTGAGGGATCACTTCAGAACCCGGGGGTATCAACCGTTGAAGGCGCTGGGCACCTCTGTCTCACCGCTTGCCAGGAAAAGGGGCGCAAAGAAGGGAAAGGGGACCCGAAAAGCCCGGGCCAAGCAACCTTCAAACCAGGCCCGGGAAAAGGCACGCGCCTAGTCGAGTGCTCCTCGAAGATGGCCCGAGGCCTTTTCAACGAGCTCTTTGTCCTTGCTCTCCACCAGGATCTTCACGCTGTACCCCTCACTGTCCCATTTCGGATACGAGCCGATCTTGATACCCGGGAAACGGTCAAGGGTTTCGAGCAGGATATCCGCGATCTCGGATTCGAGCCGTTCGCACGGGATCTCCTCAGTGAAGTAAGGTGTGCTGCGGAAGCGCTCCTTGATGGAGTCGAGCTTCTGGCGGAACAGCTTCGGGATCCCCGGAAAAAGATAGATGTTCTCGATGGAAAGGACGGGAATGACCAGGCGGTCACAAAAATGCAGGGCGGCTCCTTCAGGAACGGAGGCCATCTTCAGGCTGGCTTCATCCAGTTTGTCGCCGAAGAATTCCTTGAGCTTCTTCTCCAGGATCGGATGCCGGGTGACACCCACACCCAGGGCCCTTGCCACCCCCTCTACGGTCACATCATCGTGCGTTGGACCCAGCCCTCCCGAGACAAAGATATGGGTAAACCGGTGCCGGTGGTCCTCCAGCGCTTCACGTATCGCGTCCAGGTCATCCGGGATGATCACACCGCGCATGAGCCGGATGCCCAGTTCCTGAAGCGTCCGGGCGAGGTAGACAAAGTTCGTGTCCTGCGTTCTTCCTGCGAGCAGCTCGTCCCCGATCCCGATGTAGGAGGCCGTCACGTCCGTCGCTTTTGCCATTTCTCCATCCCGCTGTTTCCCGGTTGAAGGCCGCCGGGGGTCCTCATGATCGCGAGGCCATGGGAAAACCCCCTTGCAGAGCTACACTTCCCCACGGAAATGATCGTATCCGGAGGGTTTGAGAGCCGATCGTTCTCCTGACCGGTCCTCTATCCACAGGCCTGGATCCTCTGTCATTCTCCCGATGGGGTAGAGGGGCCTATGGAACCTTTCGGCAAAGCGTTTCTGAACCTCCTCGAGGGCATCCTGCGCAACCGTTGCAAGCAGGTGGTAGTCTTCACCGCCGGACAGCGCCCAGTCCTCTGCCTGAAGGTTCAAAAGCTTTGCCAGCTCCAGGGTGGGGGGAGACAGGGGGAGGCCGGCCGCCTCGATGCAGGCGCCCGCACCGCTGTGCCGGCTGACATGCCACAGGTCCTGCGCCAGCCCGTCCGAAAGGTCAATGGCGGCGTGAACCTCCGGGCATGCGGCCAGAAAGACCCCTTCATGGACCTGGGGCACAGGCATCCGGTGGGCACGAATCAAAGGAACCGCCACGGAGGCAGGCACCTCTTTGCCCGCCTTCCCCTGCAGTCGGTCCAGAAGGATCTTCAGGCCTGCGGCCGATTCCCCGAGAGGGCCGGTAACAACGATCCGGTCACCCGGCCTTGCCTGATCCCGGCTCAGGTGACGGCCCCCGGTAGAGACCCCGAGGACGGTCACCGTGATCACAGAGGCAGCCGGGCTCTGGACCACGTCTCCGCCCACCAGATCCACCTCGAACTCCCGGGCCAGGTCGGAGAAGCCTTTGTAGAAGGCATCCAGGTCCTTCAACGCTGTATCGCCCCGCAACCCGAGGGAGAGGAGCGCCTGCAGGGGCCTTCCCCCCATGGCTGCAATGTCGGAGAGATTCACGGCAAGCGACTTCCACCCGATGGCGTAAAAGTCCAGCACCTCCCGGCTGAAGTGCACCCCCTCCACCAGCGTGTCCACCGTCCAGAGGAGATGCCCGTCGTCAGGGCAGGTCAATACGGCGCAGTCGTCTCCAATCCCCTGGATGACACCACGGCCCTTTGCAGGGAAGGCCTTTTGAATGTGATCCAGAAATCCGAACTCCCCAAGATCTTTCAAAAGCTTCTTTTCACTCAATGGCCTGACTCCTCATGCGGCAGACCCGCGTAGTCAGGATCACCGGTAAAACTTCTTCAAGAGGCTCGGCAGAAGGAGAAGGTCGGAAAACAGGGCGAACAGGATCGCCAGTGCACAGAGGATACCGAAGTTGGCTATGGACTGGATGCTTGCCAGGGAAAGGATGAGAAAGCCAACGGACAGGATCACGGAGGTGGCCACAATGGCAGGCCCCACGCCCATCAGGGCCGCACGAATCCGTGAGGAGAGGTCCCCTTCCCGGGATCCCTCTCGCCGGAATCGATAGAGGAAGTGGACCGTGTCGTCCACCACGATGCCCAGGAGGATGGCCGCGATCATCACGGTGCCTATGTCCAGGGTGATCCCGGTAAAGCCCATGAATCCCAGCACGAACAGGGGGGGAAGAAGGTTGGGGAACAGGCAGAGAAGAAGGAGCCTGAAGGACCGGAAGATCACCCCGAGGAGGCCGAACACCAGGAGAAAGGCAATGAGGAAGCTCCGCACCTGGCTGCTCAGGATGTACTGGTTCATCACCACGTACAGGGGGAGATACCCGTCGGGCCGCAGCCCCTCTCCCTCCACCAGGTCCTCCCCGAAGTCCATGTCCCTGAAGATCGATTTTGCCCGCTCCACCAGTTCGCCGTACTCGTTGGCCGACAGGGTTATGGTGTAGGCCGTGATGCGGACCTCCCTGTAATCGGGCCCGATCCACTCCTCGAGATCGTTGTTCGGGTCCATTTCGTAAAAGAGGAGCAGCTGCTCCACGCTCGCCCTGTCCCGGGGTATACGATAGGCTTCGGGCTTCCCTTCGGCAAAGGACTGGTTCAGAAACTCCACGATGTCCACCACGCTGAAGGATTGCCGGATCTGCGGGTCTTCAGCCAGCCTTTCCTGAAACGCCTTGATCTTGTCCAGGAACCCCGGGGTCTTCACCACACCGGCATTCGCGGCCCGAACCGTGAACTCCAGGGGAACGAAGTGTCCGAAATCCCGCTCGATGATGTGGTGGGAGATCCGGACGGGATCCTTCTCGTTCAAATACCTTACGGGATAGGTGTTGGCCTCCAGGGAGCGAATCCCCCAGCACGCAAGCAAAACAAGGAAAACAGAGAGGATGATGACCGTCCCCGGGTGTCTGGTGCTGATCCCGGCCATCCCCTCCAGAAACCGGTCCATCCCCCTGGCCGCCTTTTCAAACAGCGGCCGTGTGGGCTTGTCCCCGGGCCTGGAGATCCGCACACAGAAGAACGCCGCAAGGACAAAGGTCAGCCCCAGGGCAACGAGAACCCCCAGGGCCGCGTACAGCCCGAACTGCCGGATCACGGCCATGGGGGACGAGGCCAGGGCAAGGAACCCGAGGGACGTGGTCACCGTGGTCAGGAGGCACGGGGCGGCCAGGTGGCTAATCGTGTCCCGGATCGCCTCCTCCCGGGTCATGGAGGCCTGCGTCTGAAAAACCCTTGCGTAGTGAACCAGTATGTGGACCATGTCCGCGATGCCGATCACCATGATCAGCGTGGGAAGGATCATGGTCACCATGTTGATGGAGTTGCCGGCAAAGGCGAACACGCCAAGGGTCAGGGTCATGGCGAGAAAGATGGCGGCCATGGCCAGGAGGGTGAAGGGAAGAGAGGCGAGGAACAGGATCAGGCAGAAGAAGATGACCACGTAGGACAGGGTGGAGAAGACGGCCGAATCCATGATCGCGGCCTGGTTCAGTGCGTTGTAGATAACACCGATGCCTCCCATCCGGTAGGCCTTCTCTGCCCCGGAAAAGGCGGGCTGGATGGCCTCCTCCACCTCCTCGATGATCTGGCCGCGGATGGCGTCGATGTTGTCGATGACCTTCAGCTCGGCCATGATCAGCGTGCCCTTCCGGTCGGGGCTCACCAGAAGGCTTTCCAGCGCAGGCCAGGAGGCCGCACGCTTCCGGATCCCGGCCACCTCCTCCTCCGTTTCCGGAGCCTCGGCGTAAAGGTCCTCCAGGACCAGGCTCTCCTCACCGGACGCGGCCAGGTATTTCACGTGGCTCAGTGAGATTACCCGATCCACCCAAGAGATCCCGGCAAGGGCGTCGGAGACCTGATGGACCAGGGAGAGGTTCTCCCGGGTAAAGATCCCCTCGGGAGAGGAAAAGAACAGGGTGACCACATCATCGTTGCCGAACTTGTCCTGGAACTCCTTGTAGGCCATGAAGGCCGGATCGTCGTCCAGGAACCAGATGGATACGGAATTGTCCATCCGCAGGTTCTTGGTGAAGAAACCGAAGAAGAGGATGAGCCCGATGGAGACATAGAAAACAACCCGCCTCTTGTCCATCAACCAGTCGGCAAAATCTTTCAAGGAACCCTCCGAGCAATCAACAGGCCTTTTCCAGGAACTCCATGATGTTGGGGTAGACCCGGTTCAGGAAACTGTACTGCTTGAAGTTATGGGCCATCAGGTAGAGATTCATCCGGGTAACCGCCAGGTCCTTCATGGCAATGCGGAACATCTCGAGGAACGCTTCCGGGTCCAGTGCCTGCTCCGTGTACCTTTCCAGTTCCGAACGGTAGACATCCACAAAATAGTCGTAGCGGTCCTTTCCCGTTCCCTCGGGAAAGACGTAGGCGAGAAATTCGGCCAGGTCCCTCTGGGGAACGTGGTACGTGGCCAGTTCCCAGTCGTAGAGGCACAGCCTCCGGCCCTCTTCGGTCTCCCTGAAACAGAGATTTCTCGGGTTGAAATCGTTGTGCACCAGGGTCCTGGGGTGTTCTTCGATCCGTTGCCAGTCTTCGGGCCTGGCATCGATGAACCGGTGCAGCATCCTCCAGCGTTCCTCTGTGATCAGGTCCGGGTGCATGAAGTTGTTCACATCCGTCATCTCCCGCCAGAAATCCCTCATGCCCTGAACCGTCTCCTGGGTGGGCACAACGAGATGCAGGGATTTGAGCGCAGAGAGGGGCTGGTTGAAATGAATGCTGTGGACCTCGGCCATGCCCTTCAGGGCCAGCTTGATATCCTCGTCTTTCCAGAGTGACGGATCGTTTTCCGAGTCCAGGTGCGAGAGCCCTCCCAGGTATTCCATCACGATACAGTAGAATTCCTTTTCATCATCCTCCTGGATGTCCAGGATTTCAGGGAAGTATTTCCGCAGGCCGGGTGCCTGAAGGCCGTAGATGGCCAGCTCCCTCAGATGGCACCCGTAGAATTCAATGTTCTTGTTGAAGAAATTATAAAGCTGGAGCAGCCTCTCGCTGCCGCTCAGGCGAACCATTCCCCTTCCCATGGTCAGAACGTCCTTGTCTTTCGGTTTGACCTTGACCATGAGCCTTTCCCGGAACGTACCCTTCCCCTCCTCTTCGCAGGTAATTTGATAGGGGAAAAGACCGATGAGCTTCTGCGTCTGGTCCAGGGTGAGCTTGGAGAGGATGCTCGAGTCCGAGACCTCCTCCAGGGGCTTCACGGACACCACCTTCCGGAAAGGCTTTTTCCCCCATCCCCGGAGCGCATTCTCGAAGAATGCCTCGTTCAGGTCCTTCTTCTGAAAGGTTTTCTTCAAGGGCTGCGGGCGCCCCAGGCGTCTGTGGGCCGTGGCAAAGTGGTCCGCGGCAACGGCCGACATGGTGGAAAGGTCCAGGGCCAGGCAGAGGGCTCCCAGGATCTCGGCAAACTTGTTGATCCTGTTCGGCCCGTAACAGCCCATGATCTGGAGACACTCGCGCTGGGCCGGGAGCCGCGTTCCCCCTCCCAGGGTCCCGATGACCAGGTTGGGCAGCAGCACGCTGGCATAGAGCCCGTCTTTTCTCGCCTGTACGTGGATCTGGCCCACCGAGGACTCGTGCACACAGGCAATGTCCTGGCCGGTGGCCGTGAAAACCGCGGCGATCACATTGGCAAAGTTGATGTTGTAGCCCATCATCCCCGCCTGGGTGGCCCCCACCATGCCGCACAGGTTCCCCTCCGCCATGGCTTCGGGTGTGGTCTTCAGGACCTTCCGGACAACGGAGCGGGGAAGGAAGCACTCGGCCGTCACGCGGACCCCCCTGCCCGAGAGGTAGCTCTGGTAGGCGATCTTCTTGTCGCCCGACATGTTGCCCTCGATGAGATAGCGTTCCAGCTCCATTTCCGGCTTCTTCTTCAGCTCATCGAGGATCCACTGGCAGGCGATCCAGGTACACAGGGTGGTCATGTTCTGGCCTGCGGCGTCGCCCGTTTTGAAGCAAAACCGGACGTGCACCATGTTGCCCATCAGGTAGGGCTCCACCTTGAGGAGCGTAGCCCTCCGGGAGACCTTGCCGATCTGCTTCCTCAGGTCGTCGATGTGATCGGTAATCCACTCGGTAAAGGCCACGGTGCTGCCCAGGTCCCTGAACTGGAACAGGGGGGCGCGGACCATCTGGTGCCAGATGACGTGCGTGCGCACGCCTCCGGACTGGGAACAGGCCTGCGTACCGCGGCTCACCGATGCAACCAGCGCCCCCTCGGTGGTGGCAAAAGGCGCAAGGAACCAGCCCCTGGCCTGTTCCCCCTGTACCAGCAGGGGCCCGGCCACACCGATGGGTATCTGCACGGCACCGATGAAGTTCTCGATGTTGCCGCGCAGCCCTTCCGGATCCAGGCTCGTCTTGAGGGTTTCTTCCAGGCGCTGGCCCGTTCGCTCCTGAACCCAGAACACCCTGCCGTCCCAGGCCGTTTCCGAATACTCCCCCTTGAACGGGATCTGCTGAACCCCGGAGTCTTCAGGCGGCTCGCGAATTTCCACGCCTTCGCTCTCCCGCCCGGGGGCGTTCGTTCCTTTTAAGGTGGAATCCGTCATGATGCGTTTCTTGTATCGTTGTTCCGTAGAGAGGCCTTTACAACCCTGTGGGAAACCGACATGCTGACGTTGTGGGCGGATCCGGTGGGGAAGGACCCGGACAAGTCATGGGAAGTGCTGAAAAATGCCGGGCAACCCCTTGCAGACAGGATCCATCGTATTGGAGAAACCCAATAAAATCAATGCTCTTTTTCTCTGAACCGCCCCTGGACAGGGCCTGAACGAACCTTCCTCTGTCCACGGTGGACCCTCAGACCGCTAAAAGGTGAAGTCTCCTGCAAGGACCCGCACGGAACCTGCGAGGTAAAATCAGGGACGATCATGAGGTCCAATATCCTTTCCTTCGAGTTTGAAGAGTCATGGCGTAAGGAGTTCATCGGTTTTCCTTTCCACCTCTACAAGGAGGAGCCTCAATGGATTCCCCCGTTGAGGTCAGGGGTGGATTCTCAACTCTCGCCCGCCAACCCTTTTTTCAAGTACGGGAGAGCCAGGAACTTCCTCTATCGCAAAGGGAGGGAAACCCTTGGAAGGGTCTCCGCCATCCTGAACCCTGAGGCCCGCTCCGGAGACGAGCAGGTGGGGTACTTCGCTTTCTTCGAGTGTGTTCCGGATTCGGATGTGGCAGGTGCCCTGCTGGACGCTGCATCCGAGTGGCTTCACAAGGAAGGGGCCCGTATCCTCCGGGGACCGATCCAGTACTCGACCTATTCCAGCAACCGGTTCGTGATCAAGAGGGGCACGGCCCCCCCTTATTTCCTGGAACCCTACAATCCCGAATACTATCCTGAACTCCTTGAGAAATACGGCTTTGCCGCCATACGCCGTTACTACTCCTGCTGCGCAGACCAGCTGAACCCGGATGCACACCTTTCCCCCAGGGACAGAGAGGAACTGTCCGGGCAGGGCTTCCAGGTACGAACCTTTGACAAGAGCTCTTCAGACAGGGATCTCAGGATTCTCTACGATCTGTCGGAAAGGTCCTTTGCCGACAATTTCAGCTTTACCTCCATCCCATGGAGGGAGTTTCATTTCCTGCACAGCCGGCTCATCGCCCTTGTGGACCCGGACTACCTCCTGTTCGTCTTTGCCCCCGGGGGAGAACCGGCGGGGTATGTTTTCTGCGTCCCGGATTACGCCCATGCCCTGCGCGCCATGAAGGGCCGAAACCACCTCCTGAGCAAGGCCCGCTTCCTGTGGGGAAGAAGGAAGGCGGACACGGCCATCCTGAAAACCCTTGCCGTTCATCCGGATTATCAGGGGAACAGGCTGGGCAACCTGCTTACTGCCGAGCTTCACGAGACCGCAATCCGCAAGGGCTGCAGGACGATCCTCTACTCCACGATCATCAAGGACAATCCCGCCGTCTTCACCATGACGACTCGAGACAGCTCGGTCATTCGCGAATACGCCATCTATGAAAAGACCTGATCCGGGGAAGACAAAGCAGAAACGGCGAGCCCCTCAGAGAGTCCTCTCCACGACAAAATTCCCATAGACAAATGCCCGGTCATCGAAAAGGAGTGTGCGGGAAAGGTCCTCCTCCAGGGTGAGGCGATCCTCCATGCTCGCAGGGTGGGATCTCGGGACGAGAAGGTTCCAGTAGGCAAGACGTGCATCCTTGCGGGCGGTGTGGAGAACGGCGGAGAGGTGCCGTTCATATTCCTCCTGGGACATCCACTCAAAGGAGTCCGAAAGGTTGTACTTGGAGAAGGTCCCCTCGGGCTGGTCCTTGAGAAAGGCCTCCATGCCTGCGGTCACCACCCGGAGCCTGGGAAGCAGCTCCCGCATCTTGAGAAAGTTCTTCTCCCACAGATAGGGATGGGCCTTGTTCGGGTCTGAAAATGCACCGGTGAGGATGTATTCCACGAAGTAGTTTGTGTGCAGGGGGATCTCGGTAAAGGCGTGCTCCGTTCTCTTCAGGAAGTTCTCCCCCACGTTCTGTGTTTCCACGTACTTGAAAAAAGACGGATCCCTCCCCAGCCTTCCCAGGAGGGTCTTCCCGAAAAAGAACCGGAAGGTCAGGCGCCATCTCCGGTTGTTCCATACCTTGTCGTAGAAATCCTTCTGCTCGGGAAGGGGTTTCTCTCTCAGCACCTCACGGATCCTCTTTCCGGAGTGGATCCGTGGAAGGATGCGGTTTCGGAAGAGCGCCAGGTACTGGTCGAACCGGCCCACCCGGATCACGCCTTGACGAATCAAGTCAGGGTTCCGGTCCCAATAGGCCCCGGCCCCCTCCTCCAGGTGCGGCCTCAGCTTCCGGTAGTGGGCCTCCCTTTGGTCCGAGTCGCGGACACCCAGGAACTCGAGAAAGGCCCTGTAGTCCAGGGCCTGGATGGCCGCCATCTTCAGGAAGAGGAGATTGTTCTGCAGCGGGTTGAAGTCAACGGCGGTAACGGACCGCGGCTCCTCCAGGAGCAGGGCCAGTGTGTTGCAGCCTGCAGAGGTAATGGAAAAGACGTCGTCGTCCGGTGTAATGGAAAGACCGCGGATCAGGCAGGCCGGGTCCTCCCAGCACTGGCTGTAGCGTATGATCTGGAGGTCGATCTTTTGCTGGATCGTGGCCTTCTTCCGGATCATGGTCTTGTCCCAGGACCTTAAACCTTCTTTTCCTCCTCGCCGAGAAGCTCCTTCAGGTTGCTCCGAAAAACCCGCTCCCGGTCCTCATCCCCGGGGAAGGCTTCCAGCACACAGCTGATGGGCACGGCAGGATGGTAGAGGGGCCAGTCGGACCCGAACAGGATTCTGCGGGACCCCACGCTGTCGGCAGCCTCCCTGATTCCGGCCGCAGGCTGCCCGCTCGTTTCCAGGTAGACGTTGTCACATCCACGGGCCAGGTCCAGCGTTGCATCCTTGTCGGCCAACCCTACGTGGCAGAGGATGAACCGGAGCTCACGAAAGCGGGTTACGGCCTCACGATAGCGGTCCGGGTGGGAATGAGCAGCGCCCGGCTTCACGCCGCCCACGTGGCAGGCCACGGGCAACCCTGCCTCGAGGCACTGCTCGAAAAGGCGGAAGGCTTCCTCGGAATCCGGAGAAACGCCCTGGAATTCAGGGTGGAACTTCACCCCCTTTCCGCCTCGATGGTGAAAGGAAGAGAACTTCTTTTCGAAGTCGGGATTCCTGGGATGCACACTGAAGAAGAAGATGGCCCTGGGATGCTCTTGGCAGATCTCCACCGCTTTGTCGGAAAACCTGGTGTACTTCCCTGTCTCCACCGGGTTTGCCACAGCCCTTTCCAGGCCGTAATCATCCAGGTACTGCATCAGATTGGCGGCACTGGCTTCCTTGAGAGCCCTGGGAAAGGCCTTCATGACCCCGCCCAGATCGCGGACCATGGCGAGGGAAGGCCTGGCAGAAAGGTTCATGTAGCAGGGAGACTGGGGGTCAAAAAGGCTGTCCATGGACGTGAAAAGATGTGCAGGCTCCGTGCCGGGGCCGCGCATCTCGGTCTTGATGGGCGCAACATCCAGGAGCCCTTCCGTTGCCTTCAGGGAAACCTGTTTCATCTCCCGGCAGATGGCGGTCCTTTGCCGCCCCAGCTCCCCCAGGTGAAAGAGGAGGTTCTCCCTGTAGGTCCCGGTTCCGGTCAGGTTCAGGCCGCCCAGAACCGGCATCCTCAGGTACGTGCCGATGTGCACGTGGGAGTCAATGGACCCCTCCGGCACCTCGCCCAGGAGGCGGAAGCTCCCTTGCCCGGTTCGCTCGAGAAAACGTCCGACCCTTTCAGGCATTCTCGCAACCCTTTCTCATGGCCCTGTCTGAAGTGGTGCGTTTCCGGTGAAGTGGGAGCCCTGCAGTCTACGATCATTCATCGGAAAGTGCAACGAAGGGAAAGACCGGAAATCCATTTGTCTTTTGTCTCTATTTTGGAAATAATCTTTTTTCCCCACATATTCACCGCCCCGAACGAGAAAGCGAATCCGAGCTCCAGAAGATAAACGGTCAGCCTGAACGGGGGTAAGTCGATGACGTCATGGAATCTTCCGGCATTGCGCGCATCAAGGCTTCTTCTTTCCTTGCTCTTGACCTCTTTTGTCCTCTCTGCCTGCAAGAGTTCAACATCCTCGAATGCCCCGCCGGACGGCCCTCCTGCCGAGACAACCTCGATCCTCTCCATTGTACCCAGCCTTTCCTTCTACCGGACCTACAAGGATGTTCAGGTCCAGGTCACATTCGACCATGAAATCGACTCGTCCACAGTAACGCCGCAAACCTTCTTCATTACCGAGGGGCTCGAAGCCTCGGATCCCATTGTCCCGGGGACCCGAACCGTGCGCGGAGACGTGCTGGTCTTCTCTCCGCTCGCCCCTTTCCGATACGGGGCGCATTACCGGATATGGGTTTCAGGGGATGTCATGAGCACCGGGGGTCATCCCTTTGACGGGGTCTTTCCCGGAGTGACTTACGGGAACACCGACATTCCCGCCCCTGGAAACATCTTCGTGGTCAACCTTTCCGATGACTTCGACGACCAGACGATTGGAAACGCCTATCCCCTGATGAGCTACCTGCCTCCCCTCCTCTGGCTGGACCCTGAGGAGACAGACCCTGCCATGCCCGAACAGATCCCCGGAATCCATGCCACCGAGGCATGGAAGCTTTCCATCGGAAGGCCGGACGTTCTGATCGTGGTGATCGACAACGGGCTCGGGTCCTACGTCCCGGAGGACCTGGTCAACAACCTCTACATCAACCCGGGTGAGCTCCCCCTTCCCCGCGACGAACAGGGAAGGAGCATCTGTGACCTGGGCCCCTGCGAGGACCCGTACGATTTCAACCGGGATGGAAGATTCAACATTCAGGATTACCAGGCCGCCGGGCATGCCATCGGCCTGGACGGAGACCTCGGGCCGGTGGAGGATCTCAATGAAAACGAGGAGATCGACCCGGAAGACCTCATGACGGCGTACATGGATGACCTGGACGGGTATGCCGCCGACCCGGACACCCCTGCGGACACGGGCGGCAAGGTGGACGATATCAGCGGCTATGATTTCTTCCGCGACAGCCCCTGGTCGCTCGGAATGCCCGACTTCCCGGAAGGGGTTCACGGCGAAGACAGGGCCAGGGAGGCGGCCGCGGAGGCGGACAACGCTGAAGGCATACCCGGCGTCTGCCCGAACTGCACGATCATGGTGTGTCGCATCACCTATGCATTGATCTCGGAAGGGGAACTCCTCTCCCACGCGATTCGCTACGCCATGGACAAGGGTGCGGACGTGATCGTTGCGGCCCTGGGATCCCTTTCAGGCACGGCATCCGAGGTGGCCGCGCTGGAAGAGGCGGATGCGGCCGGTGTCACCATGATCGTGGGGATGAGCGATGAGTCCAGCTTTCACCACAGCACGCCTTCCATGTTCAACCATCTCATTGCCGTGAAGAGCAACTACGCCTTCTTCCTTGAATCCTTTTGCACGTGCTACGGCGCTCAGGTTCACGTTGCCACGAACGGCCAGTGCGGTTCCACGGCATGCGGTGTGGCTTCCGGGGCGGCAGGGCTGATCCTGTCCAGGGCCCGCGACCTGGGGTACTGCAGGAACAGCCGCCCCGGGGATCCGGCCTGCACCAGGGACGATCTCACGGGCAACGAGGTGAAGCAGCTCCTCATACTGACGGCAGAAAAGCCTTCAGAGGAGGAGGCCTGCATCGGGTTCCTGACCCAGGCCCCCTGCAAGCTCGACACGTGGGACCAGCACCAGGGTTACGGGCGCGTAAATCTCCTGCGGGCCGTCAAGAGACTGGACACCGAACCCCTGCCCCCTGCCGTGCAGATCCTGGAGCCCGGCTGGTTTGCCGTGCTCAACCCGGATCTGGTTTCATCCCGGTTTCTCAGGGCAAGCATCCGGGCACGAACAGGGGTGGAGCGCATCACCTGTGAATGGGCCCCGGGCATCGAACCCGACGAGGAGGATTTTGTCGGCTTTGACTGTGCTGCCAAGGCCGGAGGGGATCTGGTGGCGACCCTTCCCCTGGACAGCATGGCCGCATCCGTGGGAGGTTACGCCTCCACGCCCGACCATCCGGATGGAAAGTCGGTGACGGTGCGCATCAAGGCCTTTCTGGGAGACAGCGTGTACGGGGAAGACCGGCGGGTGTTTGCCGTGCACATGGATCCCACCTGGATGGAGGGATTCCCCATCTCCCTTGTGGATCTGGACGGGGACATCCTGGAAGAGATCTCCTTTGATGCCGAGAACTCGCCTTCCATCGAGGCCTCACCCACCATGGCGGATCTGGACGGGGATGGAATCGATGAGCTCATCCTGGCCACATCCAACGGACAGCTGCATGTGCTGACCTACTCGGTGGACAAGGCCCTCCCCCAGGAGCTGCCCGGGTATCCCCTGCGCTTTCTCCGCTCCGAAACGATCAGGGACGGCATTGCAGCCGCACCTGCCGTGGGCGACATGGACCTGGACGGCTACCCGGACATCGTGGTGGGCACGCTTGGAGGCTACCTGTACGCATTCCGCGGGATGGACGCTACACCCCTGGCGGGCGATGACGGCAGGATCCTCTCCTCTGACCTCCCGTTGAACCTGAGCCCTGAAACCTATGGTGCAGGGAATTCCTTCTTCGGCTCTCCCGTGCTTGCAGACCTGAACCAGGACGGGTACCTGGACGTGGCTGCAGGGTGCTCGGACCAGAAGGTCTATGCGGTGGACGGCCTGTCCGTTGCCCTGGGTGCGCCCGTCCGGCTGGCCGGCTGGCCGGTCCTGGCAGAGGACCCGGACCAGTGCATCCAGCTTGCCACATCCATCCTGGGCACCATCGCGGCTGCGGATCTCACGGCAGACGGTGCTCCCGAGATCATTGTGGGCACCTCGGAAAACTGCGAAACCCCCAGGACGGCCTCGGGCCGGCTCTATGCCCTTCGACCGGAAGGGAACCTCCATCCTCAAGGTCCCTACCTCACCGGATTCCCTGTGGCCATACCGCCGAACCCGCTGGGCATCGAGATCCCTCTGCCGCCCCTGACCACCGGGATCCCCGGCTCCCCCGTGGCTGCACGCATGGGCGATGAGATGGTCATCGGAACCGGCACCATGCTCGGGTTCCACTCCCTGGTCCACGTGAACACCGGAACCGGGGACGTCTCTGCGGAAACCCTTTTGAGCGCTTCCTTCGGGGCCGCGGGATGCGGTGCATTTCACAGAAACGAGGACAGCAAGCTGGCCTATGCCATCCCTGCCGTCACCATCGGCCAGGGCGGTGAGCACGGATTCGTTACCTTCCAGCACCAGACAGACCTCTTCTTCCCGGAGGTCCTTTCCCTGCCCGTGGCCAGCTACCCGGCCGATGACTACCAGTTCATTTCCAACCCGAGTTTTGTGGACGTGGACGGGGACGGTCTGGCCGAGCTCGTCATGGGGAACGGCGGACACTTCATCCATGCATTCGATTTTCACGGGGACGAGCCCGAAGGCTGGCCCAAGTTCACCTACGGGTGGCACATGGCCTCACCGGCCTTTGGGGACCTGGACGGGGACGGCCTGCTGGAGATGGCGGCACCGGCCAGGGAAGGAAGGGTCTTTGTGTGGCGCACCCAGGCCCCGCTCTGCGGCGTCCACCCCTGGATGACCTTCCATCACGACAACCGCCGCACAGGGAACCTGGAAACCCCCTTCCGGGAGGACGTCTGCGGACAGGGGGAACCTTGATCAGAAAAGAGAGACCATCCCGACCAGAGGGAGCAACATGATTCGCACGAGAGTCTTCAGCCATCCACGCTCAGCGATGTAATCTGCCACGGGTGGGCTGTACCTGTAATAGGCTTCGACAAGCGTGCGACCCACTTGTACTTTCAACAGATAGCGATCCCGGAAATCGCGCATCACGTGGATCCTCCCGGCCATCGAAGTGCCGAAGGAAGCTGAGGCGATGAAACAGTCCTGGCCGTCGCAGTTGGAGTCAATGCCGTCACCCGGTGTTTCCGGGGCACCGGGGTGGATATCGGCATCATCGTCATTGCAGTCTTCCTCCGGGTGTGGGCACGCCTCGCTGGCAGGACTGCCGTAGCCGTCCCCGTCGTTATCCAGGCAGTCGGTAATATTCATAATATTGATGAGCACGGATACATCGTTGCTGGCATACTGCGCCACGGCCAAGTCCAGATCGTTGTCTTCGTTAAAGTCCCCTAAAACCACTGACGCAGGAGCTCTCCCAACACCGTAGTTCACAGCAACCTGGAAGGTGCCGTCCCCGTTGCCCAGAAGAACGGATACGTCGTTACCGGAAGTATTCGCTACGGCCAGGTCCAAGTCATCGTCTCCATTCAGGTCCCCAAAGGCCAGCGAGGAAGGATTCC
>CAZSUQ010000010.1:0-23380 GCA_964609935.1 uncultured Thermodesulfobacteriota bacterium
CCCTCAGGATATGGACTTTCGTTCCCTTTCCGGTCTTTCCAGGGAAGTTCAGGAAAAACTGATGAAGATACGACCTGTCAGCCTCGGTCAAGCCTCGAGGATTTCCGGTGTCACGCCTGCCGCCATCACCACCCTGATGATTCACCTGAAGAGGAGAGGGGTCCTCTAGCCCGCATATTTCATGAAGCCTCCTACTGCGAGCGGCGTAAGCACGGAATCTTCGGATCGTTTTTTGAGATCCAGACCCGGATGTATTTCAATACGATCCGGTCTCGAATCTCAAAAAACAACTTCGCCCTTCGGGTCCGAATCTTCCATGCTTCCACCGCTCGCAGTAGAAGGCTTCATGCAATATGCGGGCTAGCAACCGGCTGCGTCACTTGACCGTTTGTTTCGGGCTGTCGAGCACCTGCCTCACCTTTTGCAGAAGTTCCTCGAGCGCAAAGGGCTTCTGGAGGAACGCCAGCCCCTTGTCCAGTATGCCGTGGTGCACGATGGCATTGTCCGCATACCCGGAAACATAGAGGATCTTCATCTCCGGATGCCAGGGGTTCAGGCGCTCGGCCAGGTCGGGGCCGCTCATCCTGGGCATCACCACGTCGCTGAGCATCAGGTGGATCAACCCGGTGTGCTGTTCCGCCACGAGGATGGCCTCTCCCGGTTCGTGGGCTGACAGGATCTTGTACCCGCTCTTCCGCAGGATTTCCCTGACAGCCTTGCGCACCCCTTCATCGTCCTCCACCACAAGAACGGTCTCCGTGCCGCCAAGGGCTCCGATGGAAACCTGATCCTCCTCCGTGGTCTCGAATTCCTCCATGATTTTGGGGAAATAGATCTTCAAGGTCGTACCCTGTCCGGGTTCGCTGTAGACCCAGATGTGTCCCTTGTGCTGTTTCACGATCCCGAAAACAGTGGACAGGCCCAGGCCTGTCCCCTTTTCCTGTTCTTTGGTGGTGAAAAAGGGCTCGAACATGTGAGACCGGGTATCCTCGTCCATGCCGCAGCCCGAGTCACTGACAGCAAGCATGACATGAGGCCCAGGGGTGACGTCCATGTGAAGGCCGGCATAGGTTGCATCCAGGTTCACGTTGGCGGTTTCGATGGTGAGTTGCCCTCCCTGCTCCATGGCGTCCCGGGCATTCACGGCCAGGTTCAGGACGATCTGCTCGAGCTGCCCCTTGTCGGCCCGCACGAGGCCGATGTCCGGAGCCAGCATGCTCACCAGTTCGATATCCTCGCTGATCAGCCGCCGGAGCATGCCCTCCATGGAGGCCACCACGGTGTTCATGTCCAGAAGCCTGGGCTGGAGCACCTGCTTGCGGCTGAATGACACGAGTTGCTTGGTCAGGCCCGAGGCCTTGTCCACTGCTTCCCTGATCTCCTGTACGTAGGTTTGGAGGTCATCGTACTCGGCAAGGCTGTCGGTGAGCAGGTCCGAGTAGGCGATGATGGCGGTGAGCAGGTTGTTCAGGTCGTGGGAAACCCCTGCGGCAAAGCGACCCACCGCCTCCATCTTTTGTGCCTGGAGAAACTGCTCCTCGATTCGCTTGCGGTCGGTGACGTCGATCATGGAGACCAGGACCCTTGAAAGGTCTTTTTCGTGGCCCGGTGCAGGGGACCATCGGAGCATGACGTTTCGCTTCTCACCGGCCAATGTCTGGTTGACCGCCTCGCTTTCAAAGGAGGTTTTCCCTTCGGCAAGGGTGATGACCTCTTCCATGAACACGTCAAAGGACTCCGGGGTGAAGAACTTGTCCAGACCGCTCAAAAACGCCTCTTTGCTTTCCGCTTTGAACATCTTCAGCGTGGTCTCGTTGATGTCCAGGATCCTGACGCGCTTTGCCAGCTTGAGGAGTTCTTCCGGGTTCTCGTCGAGATAACCGCGAAGATCCTCGATCCCTTTACCCTTCAATTCATCCAGATACCGGATCACATCGGAAAAATCTTCCTCCCAGAGGGATATGGGAGAATTTTCGAAGAGCATGTGGTACCGCTGTTCGCTTTTCTGGAGGGCCTCTTCAGCCCCCCTGCGTTCCAGCACAATGGATGCCTGGTTGACAAAGGTCTCGATGATGTCCTTGTTCAGGGGAGGGGTGCTCTCAAAGGTCATGATGGTTGCGTTACCGAACAACCGTCCCTCGTTCTGGAACCCGAGGGAATAGAGTTCCCGGATACCGCTAATCCTCTCGATTTCTTCACAGGCCGGTTTGGGAACGCGGTGGAAGAAGAGGCCGTAGATCCCTTCCGGCACTTGATGCATCTTTCCGCTGAAAAGCCAGTCCTTGATCTCCGGGTCGATCTGGCTGAAGGATATATCCGGGACTTGGGCCCCGATCAGCCTGTTGACCGCTTCCAGCATCTCAGGGGGGAGTCCCATGACGTGGCGCGTTTGCAGAAGATCCTTTTCCGCATCATAGGAGTTGACCGCAACCGCTGCATTCCCCACAAGGACCTTCAGCCTTTGACAGACGAATTCAAAGACATCCCTGTCCGGAGGAAGCTTTACGAACTCGATGGCGGTCTCTGAGATCCTGGCCAGGGCCTCCACCACAAGCCTGTATTCGGATGCGGTTTTTTCCGCTTCCGCGATTCGCTGGTGCAGAGCCTCCACTTCACGGAGAAGATCTTCTTTTGTCTTGGCGTCTTCACTGATTTTATGCGGCCTGCCCTTGAGGTGAGTATCTCTTACAAATGGAGTGAACGAAGACAAAGGTCGTAACAGTTTTTTCCATCATCTCGGGAAGAAAACGGCAAAGGCATAAGTAATTATACCCACTATATAGAATAACCTTTTTGTTTTCATGTACTTATAATAGTCTATTATTTTGTAAAAAATTTTACAATTCATAAATGAGGAAGAGAAGTTCAAGTCCCGGAAGCGAATTCCATGAAAAGGAGAGGCGTGCTGTTTTTGAATGCAGGTGGAAGTGCTACAATTTCTACGAAAAAGCAGGGAAAAGTAAGTGGCAGGGGAAGAGACACCTGCTGTGGCCTGAAGAAACTTTGCTGCAACGCTCGTTTCGCTGCAGTCTTCCGTGCCTCGCTACGGTATCTCGTGCAATATCCGGGCTGCAGTGGATATTTAACGACATTGAGCGGGTTTTCGGGGAAAACCTTTGCAGGCGATAGACCCATACGATCAATACCGGTTCTCCGGTTGTAATCTTGTTGTGATCACCCTGGATTGTGTTCGACCGGATTTTCTCGGGTGTTACGGGTGCAGGAGCGTTCAAACCCCGACCCTGGACAAGCTTGCAGGCAGCGGGGTCGTTCTTGAGCAGGCCATCAGCCAGGCGCCCAATACCTGGGTCTCCCACGCCGGTATCTTCACCGGGCTCTATCCCCCCCGACACGGCCTGCACAGGCCTTTTGACCGGATCCGGCCCGAGGTTGGGACACTGGCCTCGATCCTGGCTGAAAACGGATATGGGTGTGCAGGGTTTCCAGGGAACGATCTCGTGGGAAGTCGGATGGGGTTTCAAAAGGGGTTTGACCTCTACTTCGAGGATTACGACAGAGCGGACCCTGAACCCTCCGGTATCAACGCAAACAACCGAAACGTTTGGGAAGACGTGATCGAGGCTGCCGCTTCATGGCTGTCCGGACAGAAAAACCCATTCTTCGCCTGGTTTCACTACCTGGACACGCATCACCTCCCTGAGGTCCGGCTTCCGGATTACTACCGGTTTTCCCGTGAACCCCTCTGGCAGTTCTATGAGGGAAAGATCTCCTACGCAGACGAGCGCTGCCTGGGCCGAATCCTTGAGTTGCTCCAAAGGATGGGCAGGGCTGAAAACACCCTTTTCGTGATCCTGTCGGACCATGGGGAAGGGTTGCGGCCCGGAATGCCCCCGTCCCACAACGGGATGTTGACCGAAGAGGTGATCAGGGTCCCCATGATTCTTGCAGGCGAGCCGCTGCCATGGAAGGGCGTTCGAATTCCCGGTCTTGTGCGGACCGTGGATTTGATGCCGACCCTGGTCCGGATGCTTTGCAGGGACAACCCTGCCTCGTTGGACGGATTGCCCGAATTCTCCGGAGGGCTTCTTCCCCTGCCGGGACTGGAACGAGGGAGCCCGGGCAAGCCTTTCCCGGGGCATATCGCCTATGCAGAGAACGAGCCGATGGGGCTGTTCTGCGTTATTTCCGAGGAATGGAAGCTGGTGAAGGAACCGGAACGGGATGTCCTGTTTCACCTCCCCTCAGACCCGAATGAAGAAGAGAATGTTCTTTACCGTCATCCGGAGACCGCTGAACACCTCAGGCAAGAGTTGGATTCCATTCGAAAGAGCGGGTGTTCCGAAACAAGGGTCCTAGCGGAAAGGGAAGAGGAAGAGACCCGGAGGCTCCTCCGGTCCTTTGGATATATCGAATGAGCAGCCGATTTCGACCCGAGCGGGCCGACTCCATCGGGGTCATCCTGCATTACGAGTGCACGTACCGTTGCGCCCACTGCCTGTACGCCTGCAGACCGGGCCTGAAGGAGGAGATCCGTTTCGAGGACCTCGACCGGGTGCTCGACTCCCTTGCAGAGGCATGCCCCGGGGCCGCTCTCCACGTGGGTGGAGGCGAGCCGTTTCTGCACATGGACCGCCTGATCCACGTGCTCGAGGGGATCCGGTCAAGGGGGCTCTTCCTGGAGTACGTGGAAACCAACGGATCCTGGGTGAACCGCCCGGATGCGGCAAGCCTGCTCGAAGAGGTCCGGGGTGCGGGCTGCTCCTGCCTCCTTCTCTCCATCTCCCCCTTTCACAACGCCTTCCTTTCCTGCAACGACAACCACAAGGCCTACAGGATGATCGTGGAGGCGTTCGGGCCAAACGGGATCTTTGCCTGGCACCCGGCACACTACCCCTTTCTGGAGAGGGTGGACCCGAACCGGCCGGTCCCCTTCAAGGAGTATGTCCGGCACTTTGATAATGGGGAACTGACCTATCAGCTGACAGGAATCAATTACCTTCACCCGGCCGGAAGGGCCGCATGGAACCTCGCCCCCCTGCTTGGCCGGCGCCCTGCGGATGCATATGTCCGAAAGCAGTGCCGTGCGGACCTGTCCTCCCCCGTTCACGCACACGTTGACCCGTTCGGCCATTACCTCACAGGCTTCTGTTCCGGACTGCAGGTGGGCTCGCAGGAGGGCTTCCGCCTGGAGGCCCTTTTCAGGGACGGGATCTCCTTGGGCGATTACCCTTTGCTCGAGATGCTGGTGCAGGGATCCCTGGGAGACCTGATGCGTTATGCCCAGGGGATCGGCTTCACCCCGGACCCGGAGGGCTACGTGTTCCATTGCCACCTCTGCGGTCACATCCGAACCTGGCTCTATCACCACCTGCCCTGGAACCAGAGGCCCTCTGAACTGGCTCCTGCCTTCTTCTACGAGGAGCTTGCCCGCCTGTCCATGCCTTGATTCCATCCATCTCGCTCTTCAGTTTCGTGCAGTATGCGAGCAAGGAATTTCGTCCGCTATGATTGCATGCCCCGTTCCTGCTGACCACAAACCCATTTCCGAGACGTTCGGTGGGAATGAGAGAAACTTTTTCCGGATAGCGGTGTTATAAGGGTGAGGGGAAAAACCTTTCTCATCTTCGAACTGTGGCATCTCTAGCCAAGGAGGGGTTTATGAAGAACGAAGGCATCGGATTCATCAGAAGACGTGCAAGGCCTGTTGCAGCCGGCGGTGTTGGCGCTGTAATGGGCTTGCTGGCAGGTTGCTCAGCTGATGTGCTGAGTTATTCCTGCGACACTTTGTCCGGGATAGCTCCTTTGGAGGTGGTGTGCGAGGTGGACATCATTTCCGGCCCGATACCTGAGAACAATATGGTGAGGATCATACCGGATCCGGCCAATCCTGATGAGTTTGTGGATGTTGCGCTGGAGAACTATGCCCCATTTCCCGAGCAGCCTGATATCACGATCGGCTACAGGAATGACGCCATTCCTGTAACACTGACAGAGCCGGGCACCTATGACATGCAGCTGAGAATAAGGAATCTGGCAAAAACCATTTATCGGTTACTGGGCGATGGTCCGATCGTTGTTGATCCTGCCGAAGAGTAGATGAACACCCTTGAACAAGGAGGTTCACGCATGAACAGAGAAACCGCCCTGATCAGTATCCTGTGCACTGCCCTTGCCGGTGTATTCCTCTTGCAGCTCGTGGGCTGCCCGCCTACCACAACCCACGAGGCGACCCTCTACAGGGACATTCACGGTGTTCCCCATGTCTATGCAGCCACCGAAGAGGAGGTCATGGGAGGGTTCGGGTATGCCATGGCCCAGGACCAGCTCGCCACCATCGTGACCCTGTACAGGACGGCCAACGGCACGCGGGCCGCCATGGAAGGGGAAGGTCTGGGTGGAGGGTACATCCTGTCCGATTACTTTGCCCACCTGTTCCGTGTGCCCGAGTCTGCAGCTGCAGCCTATGCCGGGATGAGCCAGCAGGAGAAGGCATGGCTCGACGGGTTTGCGGGGGGGCTCAACGCCTATATCAAGGAGTACAACCAGACCCACTCGCCCAAGGTGGAGACCTTCGGGCCCGAGGACGTGCTGGCATGGGGCATCTACGGGCAGTTCAGCCGTCAGCTCGGCCATGCCCAGGCAGACCTTGCCAGGGAGGCCAAGGCCGTTCAACTCGCAGCCCTTTTCCCTGAGCAGGACGCAAAAGCCTCGAACCAGTGGGTCGTGGGACGCCAGAAGACCGGTGGGGAACTCTCCCGGGTGCTGGCCGATCCGCACCTTCCCTGGTT
The DNA here is from genome assembly GCA_964609935.1 of uncultured Thermodesulfobacteriota bacterium. GTDB lineage: Bacteria > Desulfobacterota > DSWW01 > DSWW01 > DSWW01 > CAYTRL01. Next base: position 6,750 of record CAZSUQ010000010.1, read on the forward strand.
CGGAGGAAACCAGTGGTACGAAGCCCACCTGAAGCACACGGCCGGAGACCTCGACGTGACCGGTGCGGCCGTCATCGGCACGCCCATGATCGCCATGGGCAGGAACGAGCAGGTGGCCTGGTCCATGACATCCAACGGGATGCTGGACTTTGCCGACTGTTACAAGGAGAAGCTGGTCACACCCGGGGAGCTGACCGAGTATGTATTTGACGACGACCCTGCAGGGAAGAAGCCCATCGTTCAGGAGACGATCACCATCCAGGTGAAAGGGGCCTCGCCGGTGGTTGCCCCGGCCTATTACACGCATCACGGTCCCGTGGTCCCCCTGGACGTGGTGAACGACCAGCCCGTTTTCACCCTGGACGGCGAACACATCTACAGCCTGGCCCTGAGCATGATGGACGGAACCGAGGAGAGTTACCCGGGCGACCTCATTGCAAAGATGCTCCTGGCAATCTACCGGATCGACACGGCCCAAAACGTGGAGGACGTGAAGCTGGCCCTGGGGCTGCAGGACCACCCGAACCCCTACCCGCCCGGGGAAGGGCTGCAGTTGACCAAGTGGAACATCGTGGTGGGGGATTCCTTCGGGGACATCTACTACATCTACAACGGAAGGGTCCCGGTTCGAGAGAACGCCCACCCCGAGGACCCGGAATACTGGGACAGGCCGCGGCAGGGGTGGACCGGCGATGACGAATGGGAGAGGGATCTGCCGGATGGCTACCCTGTACACTGGGCCGTTGAGGATCTGCCCCAGGTGGAGAACCCGGCAAGTGGGTACCTGGCAAACTGCAACGTCTCGCCCTGGCATGTGTGTCCGGACAGCGGCATCATTCCGGGGGATTATCCGGCCTATGTGGCCGTCGAGGGCATGACGGACAGGCAGCGGAGGGCCCTCGAGCTCCTGGAGGCCGACGGGGACATCACAGAGGCGGACATGCGCCTCTACTCCCGCGACACACGCATCCTCAAGGCCGACAAGCTGGAGCTGCTCTTCTTCGACTTCTACGATCCGGTTGTCTACCCGGACCTGGTTGCTGCGGCCGATCTTCTCTGGAACGAACCAAACGATGCCGAGATCGATAACACATCCGTGGCCCTTCTGTATGCATGGGCCATGAACGTTGGCGGTGCATACAACAGCCTGCCCGATGACCCGGCGGATCTCACCCCGGGGCAGAAGGACATGCTCGTGGCCACCCTGAGGGCGGCCCGCAACACACTGGAGTCATGCCCCTTCGGGCTGGCCCCGCAGTGGGGAGACGCACACTACATCGACCACGGGGATATCTTCCCCGTGGGAGGCGGCCCCGGTATCATCTCCACCCTTTTCATGGCAGGGGGCAGCCAGCAGGGGTGCGAGCCCATAATCTGTGAGAGCGGGTCCTCCTTTATGCAGGTCTCCACCCTCACCTCCGGCACTGCCGTTTCCAGGAGCGTGCGGCCCATCGGCTCCAGCGACGATCCTTCCAGTTCCCACCACAATGACGAGACGGCAAGGTTCGTTCAAAGCGACCCGGAGCAGGCCTACAAGGCGAACCCGTTCTCCGACCAGGAGGTCACGGTGGACTACCTGGAATCCACCACGGCAGTAAAGTGGTAAGGCCGATAGGGTCTAGCAGGAAAAAAATGCTTCAGCGGCCTGCTAACCTAGAATGTGGACCTTGAGATAGAGATCGCCGCGACCCCCCTGGGGAAGTCGCGGCCCCAGGCCCCGCAGCCGGAGGATCTTCCCATCCGAGATCCCGGACGGGACGGTGACAAAGAGGTTTCTCTCCCGGAGGCCCTGGCGGACATTGATGAGCTTGCTTGCGCCCTGCCGCGCTTCACGCCCCGTCACATCGATGACACCGTAAAGGTTCGTATCCTCTCCCGCGCCTGCAGCCCGGATCCTTTGCAACCTGGGGCATGGAGTACCGGCCCGGGATCACAGCCTCTCTTTAAGTTTCTTTCCTGCTTGTGATATAAAAAAGCTCCCGATTCTCGAGCGACAAACATCACGAAATGTTTCTGTCAACCAGGGAAAGGTGGGAACGTGCCGGCTCTCGTCCGCTTTCATCTGCTCACCGAGCAGGGCATGCAGCAGCCGCGAATGGACATGGATGTGGGCAGGGGATTGCGCCTGGACAAGCTGCTGGGACGGCTGGATAAGAAGGGTCCGATGGAAAAGGGCTTTTTCAGATCCGTTCTCAAAGGGAGGCAGGGTGTCACCCTGCTCCTGAACGGAGAACGATTGGATCTGTCGGACGCAAAGAAGACCGTGATTCAGGATGGAGACACCCTTGCGATCCTGTCTCCCATCACCGGAGGGTGAGCCATCCCGTCCTGAACAACCATGTTCCCATCTTCCTTCACGAGGCACGGTGTCAAAACGGCTATGAGAAGAAAGAGCAGGCGTGTTGATGCAGGAAGGATCCTCTCCCCGTCCCTCGTGCTTGGATTCATCGCCCTCCTGGTTCTTGCAGGGCAGGGATGCGGGGGAGATAAGGCCACCCTGAATGAGGGATTCCTTGACCGATTCGATGCCTGCGAGAGGGCGGTAAGCCTGTGCGGTCTTTCAAGGGATGATCTGACGCCCTGCGTGGGCTGGGTAGGGGAGAATTTCCCCAACGAGGTGGACAGGATCCTCCTGATACAATGCATGACGGAAGCGCCGGACTGCGAAACCATGATCGAGCAATGCAACCTGGAGGGTGACTGGCTCGACGGGGTGCCGTGAGAGCCTTCCCCCCCGGCGAAGATCGAAAAGGGCGCATTTTCCCATGGACTTTACGCAAAGCTTCTGCCGGTTCCTCTCGAAATGCCGATTCGAGCACCTGTCCGCCCGGGATGTTGCGGTTGCAGGGGGAGCCTTTCTCGACGGGACGGGCGTGTGCCTGGCCGGCGGTGAAGGAGATGAGGCCGAGAAGATCCTGGAGGGTCTGAAGGGCCATGACAGCGGGCCCTGCAGGGTGATCGGAACACGGATGCGTGTGCAGCCGGTGCAGGCTGCCTTTGCAAACGGTGTCCTGGCCCACAGCATCGATTACGACGACGTGAACCACCCCATGATGGGCCATCCAACGGCTGTCCTGCTGCCTGTCGTGTACGCGCTGGCGGATGCAGGGGCCGTATCCGGCAGGGAGGCGATCACGGCTTATGCCGCGGGACTGGAGCTGGCTGCCGGGCTCGGCCGGATCGTGAATCCCTGGCACTACGAGCAGGGATGGCATGCCACCAGCTCCCTGGGAACACTGGCCGCGGCAGCCACGGCCGCCAGGATCCTTGGGCTGAAACCGGTGGAGGCATGCCATGCCCTGAGCCTGGCAGCCTCACAGGCCGGCGGACTCAGGCGGAACTTCGGGTCCATGGCCAAGCCTTTCCACGCGGGCCATGCGGCCCGGTGCGGACTCGAGGCGGCCTTGCTGGCTTCCCGCGGCTTCACCGCATCCCCGGAGGTTCTGGAGGGGCCCATGGGCCTTTTCTCTCTCTATGGAAACCGCCCGGCAAGGGCCAGGATCCGGAAGGTTGTGAAGGGCCTGGGCAAGCCCTTTGAACTGACGGCCTCCGGGCTGGCCGTCAAGCAGTATCCCTGCTGCGCCGGATCGCATCCGGCCCTGGATGCGGTCCTTCAGATGAGGGATTGGGAAGGCCGGCAGGGATCGGCGCCGGACGTTGTGCGCGTACACGTGCACCCGCTCCTTCCCCGCATCATGATCCACGACCGGCCCGGCACACCGCTCGAGGCCAGGTTCAGTATACGCTACTGCATTGCAGCCGCCCTCCTGGATGGGAGGGTGTCGCGCTCCAGCTTCACCCTGCCGGCCATGAGGCGCAAGGGGATTGCCCGCTGGATGGGAAGGATCGAGATCCGGCCGGACCTGGGCAGGGAGGGACAAAAGGGGGAGATCCCCACAAGGGCAAAGGTTCTTTTCCTGTGGAACGACGGGAGAAAAAAGGGCTGTGTTGTGAACAGGCCCCTGGGCAGCCCGGACAGGCCCCTGCCGGATGAGATCGCAAGGGAGAAGTTCCGGGACTGTGCAGGGGAGGTCCTCCCCGAGAGGCGGATTTCCCGGTTGATTTCTCTTTTCTCCGGGCTCGAAGAGGTCGGGGATCTTCGCCGGATAACCCGGGGACTCGTTCCCCCCGGGAAGCGGTAGTCACCCTTTTCACGCTCATGAACAAGGAGATCTTCAACATGGAGAAGATCGAACGTATCGAGCTCTATCATGTGAGCATCCCGCTCGAGAAGCCTTTCTATCCTTCATGGATCCCCGGGTATCCGCAGACGCACAACCGGTTCACGCTTCTCAGGATGAGAACGCAGTCCGGGGTGGAAGGGGTGTCCGCAGGGGTGGCGTTCGAGAAGGAGCGGGAGGGATTCGGTTCACTCCTGGGGCCCTACCTGATGGGGCTGGACGCCACGGACATCACGGCGGTGAGACAGAGGCTCCGGGAGGCTTCCTACCTGGGGTGGCGCAATGCCTGGGTGGAGGCCGCCTTCTGGGACATCAAGGCAAAGATCGAGGGAAAGCCCCTGTATCAGCTTTTCCAGGAGAGCCCCGAAAAGGTGGACAGCTTGAGGGTCTATGCCAGCCTCGGTGAGGTGAGGCCGGCAGAGGAGCGAAAAGGGGACCTTGACAGGTTACTGGAAAGGGGATTCGGCGCCCTGAAGCTGCGCGTTCACGCCGCCACCCTGGAGGAGGACATCCACCTGCTGCAGGAGGTGGGCAATTACCTGGACGGACGCGCAGGGCTCATGGTGGATGCAAACCAGGGCTGGCCGGTCTCCCTGATTCAACAGACGCCCATCTGGGACCTGGACCGTGCCGTTGCCTTCGCCCGGGCCTGCGAGGCGTTCTCCGTGAAGTGGCTCGAAGAGCCCCTGGACATGCATGCTTATGACGATCTGGCCCGGCTGAGGCAGGAAACGAGCACGCCCATCGGAGGGGGGGAGCTGAACAGCGGGTGGCACGAGTTCAAGGTGATGATGGAAAAGGGGTCCCTGGATATCTACCAGCCGGACGCCACCCTGGCCGGAGGAATCTCGGACTCCCTCCGGGTGATGAAGGCGTGCAGGGAAAAGGGGCTGGGCTATGCCCCTCACACCTGGACGAACGGGGTGGGCCTGCTCGTCAATCTCCACCTGTTCGCCGCATGGGGCAGGGGAGAGTTCCTGGAATACCCCTACGAACCGCCGGGCTGGATTCCGGGGGAGAGGGACGCGATACTGAAGGAGCCCGTGGAGGTCTCTTCCCAGGGTACGGTGCGGGTGCCCCAGGTGCCGGGGATCGGGATCGAGGTAAGCGAGCGGGCGCTGAAAAAGTATGGAAAGAAATTCTACACCATGACGCCCTTGAGGCTGGCCGTGCACACGGTGAGGCAGAAGGGGCTCAGGACGGCACTTGACCTGAAGCGACTCAAGGAAGGATCCTGATTCATACGAGCCAACGGAAGAAAAAGGAGAAGAGGTCCAGCATGCGGGAGCAGATCCATGTTGTGGGTGCGGGTCTTGCCGGCCTGACGGCAGCCATCTGCCTGGCTCGGGAAGGGCATTCCGTTCTCGTTCACGAGAAGCAGAAAAGGATCGGGGGCCGGCAGGAGATCCGGCCGGATCCTGCCGGAAGCCCCTTTGACCTGAAGCGCCTGGCGGCCTACACCGGTATCGACATCTCTCCGGCCGTCTATCCGCTGCCTGATTGCAGATACAGGTTGTGGGACAGGACCTACCGGTTCCGGTTCCCTGACTCCGTCACCGCCTACATGGTGGAGAGAGGATGGAGAAAGTCCTCCCTGGATTCCTTTTTGTACCGGATGGCCCGCGGGCTCGGTGTGCGGTTCGCCTTTGGAGAATCACTCGCGTCAAAGAGTGACTTCGAGGCCCTTCCGCCAAGGTCCATATTCGCCACGGGCCTGGAAGAGGAGAGCTTCCGTGCCCTCGGTATCCCTTACGAGGCCACGCACTCCTGGTGTGCAAAGGGGACCGTGTCCTTTCGGAATCCCACGGTCACCGTGTACATGGGATCCTACACCACGGACTACGGATTCTCCTGCACGGTGAACGGGATTGCCCTGGGCTTCGTGTTCCAGAGGGTGAAGCCTCTCACCGATGAGAACAGGACAGCCTTTCAGAAAGAGGTGGAAGCCGTGGAGCCCTTCCGGCTGAAGGGGTGGCACGAGGCCCCCTTCGGGGCCTGTCCGAGCCGCTCCCTCCGGAATCCCCGTCTCTGGTGGCAGGACAAGATCCTCACCGGAAGCGCCGGGGGAAACATGGACCCCCTGCTGAACTTCGGTATGCTGGGCGCCATGCTGTCTGGCCGGATCGCTGCCCTGGCGGTGGCAGAGCCCAGGGAAGCGGAAAGGGAGTTCCGCCGCTTGAATCTGTGCTTCTCCACCCTGCTCGCCGCCCGCAGGCTCTTCCTGGCCATGCCGGACCCCCTCCGCGCAAAGGCATCCCAAACCGTTCTGAAAACCTTCTTCCGGCTTCCCCAGAAGGTGCAGCGCCCTATCTACTTCTTCGTCCCCGGATACGGCCGCATGGGCTAGCCCTAGCAGGCCGCTGAAAAACGCCCATCTGCTTTATGATTGGGATGGTTGGAGGAAAGCGCTGTTCTACCGCGCCAGCACGCAGCGGCCGGCAAAGCCGTCCCTGGGTTTCAGCTCGATGGACAGCCTGTCCCCGGCAGCCACATCCAGCACCTCCAGTTCGAGCGCGTCCGGCGCTTCGCCCGATCGAATGAGGGACAGGGTGCAGTCCCCATCCCCGAGAAAGCCGAGGGGGATGTCCAGGTGGATGGCCCGGTTCTGCCCGTTGATGCCTCCCAGATACCAGACGTCCGCTTCCCTGCGTGCCAGCACGGCGTGGGAGTCGGGCGAGCCGTCCAGAAGGAGGGTCTCCTCCCAGGTGGTGGGGATCTGCTGGAAGAACGTCCTCACAAAGGGGGCGTCCTGAAAGACCTTGCGAAAGCCCAGTGAGGGATCGGCGTCGGCCCGGTCCGCAAAGTGCTGAATGCCTGACTCGTAGACAACGGCCAGTGCCACCTGGTGTGCATAGGTGATGCCGGCCTTTGTGAGTGCGTCCGCAAAGGTTACGGGTGTGTAGTCCATGGAGCCCACCACGTTTCGCGTGTAGACCAGGTGCACGTTGTGCCTGGCCGTGGCCGGCGGGAAGAACTTGTAGTTCTCGGCACCCCGCACCGCCTCCATGGTCATCAGGTTGGGGTAGGTCCGCTGCCAGCCCCGCGGCAGGGTGCAGCCGTGAAAGTTCACCAGAAGCTGCCGGTCTGCCGCGTCCTCCAGGATGTGGATGTACTGCTGGATCCGGTCCTGCTTATCGCTCTGGAAGAAGTCCACCTTGACCCCCTTGACGCCCCACCCGGCGATGCGCCGGAACTCCTCCTGCCGGGTCGCCTCTTCGTGCATGCGGTCGCGTGGGCCCTCGGGCACCAGGTTGTTCGGGCCTCCGGAGTTGTACCAGAGGTGGATGCCCACGCCCCTTGCGGCCGCGTAGAGCACGAGCGCTTGCACCTCTTCCTCTGCGTTGGGCCACTCGTCCCAGTTCGCGTCCACGAGCACATGCTCCCAGCCCATCTCTGCCGCAAAGTCCACATACTCCCGCTGCAGGGCCGGGTCCCCGGTCTCCTGGCTGTACCAGGACCATGCACTGCGTCCCGGGCGGATCCACGCCGGATCGGATCCGAATGCGGCGTGCATGGGGAAGCTGAGATCCTCGATCAGCGTGGATTGCGTGACGGTTGCCAGCCCTCCCAGCACAATAACCCGCCAGGGTGTGGTCCAGGGCAGTGTCCAGGCAGGCTTTACGTCTCCCACCCCCATGCCCTCGCCCCTGTCCGGAAAGCGGATCCGGTAGACCGTTCCCCGGGGTTGGCCCAATCTTGTGGCGGCATAGCCGCGATCAAGGCCTGCCTCGCTGATGAGGAGATATACGGGCTCTTCCTTCCGGGGGCCGCTCACGCGGAAGAGCGCAGGAAAGCCCCACCCTTCCAGCCCGCTCCTTGCCCCGGCCCTGACCTTTTCGTAAAAGGTTTCATGGGCGGGCGTGGTGATGAAGGGTTTGTCAAAGGGGAGCATCCATCCCACAGCGTCCTCGGGAACGTGAAAACCGGAGGCCTCTTCTGCGATTCTCGCTTCCCCTTCACCCTGCATCCTGTAGCGAAAAGCAACCCCGTCCGCAGCTGCCCGGAAGGTGACCTCGATCCTGTGTCCGTCGCTGTTCTCGAAGAGGAGGTTCGTCTCGTTCGACCGGAAGCGGCGGACACGGTTTTTGCCTGTCCTCATCTCGTAGGTGTCGAGGATCTCTCCCCTAAGGACCCGCACAAAGGAGAGTTGATCCACAAAGTCCTGGTCCCCTGTTCGAATCCCCAGCGGCGACCATCCCAGAACCGGACCTCCATCGTACTCCACACGGTAATAGAGGCGTTCCGCATCGGGATAGTCTGCTGTGCCCCCAAGGTTTCTGAGGGCAACGGTTACCGTGAATCGCCTGTCCGGCGACTGGAGGGTCCACCGGGTCAGGGAGTCGATCGGGGTGGACGACATGGAAGCTCCTCCCTCATCCCCGGATCCGCAACCGGGACAGGTAAAGAGAAGGAACCCGAGGCAGAGAATGCCGAAGAGGCGTTGGGACGCAGTCGGCACCTTGTCGTTCCTCCGGAATTGAGCCCGATTCATCATGTTCCCACCCATATGGAGAATGTCCCCACGGGCTCAACCCTCTCTGTCCGTGCGTGCCTGGTTGGCTCTTTGAGCAAAAGGGGTGAGGAGATCGAGGAAATCGGTCTGGATCACATCGGCCCCGGCATCCACGAGCCGGCTGTATACACGGTCGATCATCTCTTCCACGGATTCCAGGTCGTCGGCATCAATGGGGTCGAAGGTGCCATCCTGGACCCGCAGAATCCCCTCGGGAATCAGCTCCCCGAGGAAGGTGCACAGGAAGGGGATGGGCTGGATCCTGTCCAGCGCCAGGAGAACCCGGAACCGAAGAATCATGTCCATATTGCCCAGTGCGTTCATCATGATCTTCACGCCGGCCTGATGGATCTGCTCCACCACCTCAGGGGTTGCCTCCTCGAGGGTAAGCTCCACGAGTACGGGATCAAGATCGAGGAAGGCGGGCAATTGATCCATTTGCGGCGGGTCGGCCATGACGGCCGTGCCGGGTATGGACGCCAGCGTTTGTGCCTGCTCGAGGCTGCGGGCGGCAATGTACACGTGGTCTTGAAGGCCCCGGTCCCGTATCCTCGCCGCCAGATCGACCAGGTCACCCGCCTTGAAATCGATGTAGAGAATGCCCTTGTTCGGTATCCAGTCGAGGAGTTCCTCCAGCGTGAGGATCTTCTGCAGACCCGGGGCCTGGAACAGGGGCCGGTAGCGGATGGTCAGCGAATCAATGGAGTTCAGGGACAGGTCGTCTGCCGGGATGCTCAGTCCCTTGAGTTCGGCCACTGTCATCTCCGCCACCTTGCCGGTTCCGTCCGTGATCCGGTCCACGGTTGAGTCGTGGAAGACCACAAAGGTTCCGTCTGCCGATGTCCTCACATCGGTCTCCACGATGTCGGCCCCGTTGGAAAGGGCATGTTCATAGGCCGGGGCCGTGTTCTCCGGCAGGGAAAAGGCTACCCCCCTGTGGCCCACCGTGAGAAGCGTGTTGCATGCCGGGTCGCCGAGGCATGCGGAGATGACCCTGCGTTGCGCCTGTCCCTGCTCTCCGGATCCGGAAGTGCCCTCCCCGGTGCATGCTGCCCAGAAAACAGGGGCCAGGAAAAGGAATGCCAGCGTTGCCATCCGGAGGAAGCGAGCCGTGGGGTTTTCCATGATTCCTGCCTACAGGTCTTTGGGACGGGGAATCCAGCGGTTGTTCATGTACCATTCCATGGTTTTTTCCCATCCCCTGGGGAATTTGGGATATTTCAGCTTGAATCCCAGGCTCAGGAGCTTCCGGTTGTCCAGCACGATGTCTTGGGGAGCAAAGGAGAGGGTCTCCTGGTCGATCCTGGGGGAGAGCATGCTCTTCAGTTTCTGCTTGCGGACCATGCGGGCCCAAAGGAGGCTGCTCAGCTGAGTGAGAGGGTTGAAGATTTCATCCTTTTTCACATAGGGGAGGATCGACTGGAGCAGGGTGCTGGGCGGATAGGGAACGCGGGGCTTCAGAGGCTTGAGCCCGTAGATCTCCATGGCCTGGTTGACGAAATCGCCAAAGGCCATGGGATCGTTGTCACCCAGGTTGAAGATCTCCCCGCAGGCGTCCGCGTTGAGGAGCAGGAAGACAGAGGCCCGGGCCACGTCTTCTGCGTGAACCAGGTTCTGCCTGGGGCCGCCGGAAAGCTTGAGATAGTAGGGCCCCAGGGTCTTCACCAGTGGTGGGAGGGCTGCCATGGCAGCCATCTGGCTCGTGCATCGAGGCCCGTAGATGGAGGCCGCCCGGATGACCGTGACCAGGGGAAATCCGGGTGAAGCTTCGGAGAGTACGGTCCTCTCGGCCTCGATCTGGTCCTGCTGGAATTCCTTGCGGGCCTCGATCGGGCCGTCCTCTGTCGTGGGAGCGGTGGTCCGCTTGTAAACGGAACCGGAGCCGATATGGATGACCCGCTTGACCCCTCTCCTCTTTGCTTCCTGAAAGAGGATCCGTGTTCGGATCGCCGTGGAGAGAGAGAGTCCCTTGGCATCGGGCTTTATGTCCGCGTGGGCAGCCGTATGGATGACGGCGTCCACTCCTTCCAGCAGGGAAGCCATAAAACCGGGATCAGCAAGATTACCGGACCTGAGAACCACCCCTCGCTTCTCCCAGGCAGGGGGGATTTCTATGGATCGGCGGTCCGTGACGACAACAGCGAACCCTTCCCGGAGAAGATGTTGCACGAGAAAGATTCCAACACTGCTGAAGACGCCGGTCACCAGAACCGTGGAAATGTCTTCCTTCAGCGCCTTGTTCAGTGCCTTGGCCCGGGCGGATGGTTTGGCTTTTGGGGGGGAGCGCTTTTTCTTCTTCGGTGCGGGAGCGGCACGCTTCGGTGCCTTTTTGACCCTTTTCAAAGGTGCCTTCTTCACCTTTTTCTTTGCAGGCTTCACCTTTTTTTTCAATGCCGCCTTGGGCTTTTTTCTCTTTTGCACGGTTTTCTTTGCTACCGTCTTTTTCTTTGCAGGCCCGGCCTTTCCCTTTGCTTTTTTCTTTTTTTCTGTTTTCGGACTCTTCTTCTTTACGGGCGTGGCCTTGCCGACCTTTTTCTTCGTCTTTTTCACGGACTTCTTTTTTCCCTTCCGGGGGACCTTCTTGAGCTTTTTCGGGGCCGTCTTCCTCTTTACGGCCTTGCCTTTGTGCCCTGCTTTTTTCTTCTTTTTCCTGGGGGGAGTCGCCTTTCGGCCAGCCCCAGCCTTCTTTTTCTTTGCCATAACGCCGTTCCCCCAAATTGCCCGTTTTATTGACTTTCCTATCATTTAAAGGTAAAATTACATTTTTGCAACTCTTTATCCCCGATGCCGCCCTGTAGCCCCCAATTCCCCGAGCAGAGGAGACGTTCAGATGACAGGAAAGATGTTTTCAAAACTAGGAATCAGCCTCATTTCCCTTGTTGCGGTAGCCTCGTTTCTATGGGTCGGTGCCTTTGCCTCAGAACAGGAATCACCGGATGAGGTGACGATCCAGTCCGAGCTCTGGACCGTGGACAAATACGAGGCTTCAAAGCTCACCCACAAGAAGCATACCGAAGAGTACGAGATTGCCTGTGCCGAATGCCATCACGTGTACAAGGACGGGAAGAACGTCTGGAAAGAGGGTGACGAGGTTCAAAAGTGTGACGAATGCCACACCTGCGGCAAGACGGGCAAGGCCCTGAAGGAAGCCGCCGAGGAGGAGAAGGAACTGAGCCTGTACAATGCGTATCACGGCAAGAGCGGCAATTGCGTGGGCTGCCACAAGAAGTACAACAAGGAGAAGGAAACAAAGGACGCGCCCACCAAGTGCGGCAGCGCCTGCCACGCCAAGAAGAAGAAAGATAAATAATCCTGGAGGAGAGTGCGGCTTTGAGCCTCAAACAGGAATGTTCGGGACCCATCTTCCCTCAAGGGAGGATGGGTCTTTTCTTTTGTAAAAAGAAAAAATGGGGGAGACTGACGTGAGCGTGAACATTGTAGAAAAGGTGGACCAACGTGTGCCTGTTCGCAACGCCCTGATCAGCGTTTCGGACAAACAGGGCCTTGATGTGCTCGTGAAGGAACTTGTTCGGCTGTCGCCTGACTTGAAGATCTATTCTACAGGCGGGACCTTCTCCCGCATTCAGGAGATCCTCGGGGATCGGGCCGGGGCGCACCTGGTACAGGTTTCCGAGTACACCGGACAGCCGGAAACACAGGGTGGGCTTGTGAAGACGCTCGACTTTTTTTTTTAATTTTTGGGCGTCAACGTTTATCTAAACCCGGCTCACCAGGAGGACCTGAAACGAACCGGGGCCGTATCCATCGACCTGGTGGCTGTGAACCTCTATCCCTTCCGGAAGACCGTGGAGAAGCCGGACGTCACCCTCGAGGCGGCCCGGGCCAACATCGACATCGGAGGTCCCTGCATGGTTCGCGCCTCGGCAAAGAATTTTCACCGGGTGGCTGTTCTGGTGGATCCGGAGGATTACAGCGGGTTTCTTGCATCCGTAAAGAAGAATGAAGGCTGCACCCTGCTCGAGGACCGGTTTCGGCTGGCGGCAAAGGCTTTTGAACACACAGCGGAATATGATAAGCATATTGCAGCCTACATGGGCAAGGTGAACTTCCCTGACGCAGCCCGGTGCTACAACATCCTGGATGAGTAGATCATCCCATTAGCGACGAAGGAGCCATGATGGCGGAAGATCTGAGAAAGGCCTACCGGACCGTTGTTCACGAAGATTTTCCGGAGCGGATGGAGATCACCTTCGCAGAGGGCGACAAGCGGCAAACCCTGATCTTTGAAAAGGTCACCTGGGAACTGAGCGGTGAGACCCAGGGGCTTCGATACGGGGAGAACCCGGGGCAGGTGGCGGCGCTCTACAGGCCCGTCAACGGAAACCTGGTGATCGGTGAGGCCGTGACGATTCAGCCGGGACGCTTTCTCGTTTCGGACATCGAGATCCTCCAGTCGGGAAAACACCCCGGAAAGACCAACCTGACGGACGCGGACAATGCGCTGAACATCCTCCGGTACCTGAGCGATGCGCCTTCGGCCGCCATCATGAAGCACAACAACCCCAGCGGCGTTGCTCAGGCCGACAGCCTGGAGGAGGCCTATCTGCGCGCGGACCAGGCGGATCGGATTGCGGCCTTTGGCGGTTGCATCGGGCTCAACCGGCCCGTGGACAAGGCCACGGCAGAGGCCGTGACCTCCCGGTATGCAGAGGTTGTGGTGGCGCCTGATTACGAACCCGGGGCCACGGAGATCTTTGCAAAGAAGAAGAACCTGCGCGTGCTGCGGGTGCCCAACATGGAGAAGCTGGAGAGCTTTGTGGGGTTCTCCTTTCTGGATTTCAAGAGCCTGATCGACGGCGGGCTCATCGTGCAGGGAGCCTATGTGCCGCGTGTCCGTAGCAGGGAGGATCTCGTGCTGGCTTCCTGCAGCTACAAGGGGAAGGAGACCCAGATCCAGAGGCCGCCCACGGACGAGGAGGTCCGGGACATGCTGTTCGGCTGGTGGGTGGAACTGGGCGTCACATCCAACTCGGTCATCTATGTGAAGGATCGGGTGACCGTGGGAATCGGCACGGGCGAGCAGGACCGGGTGGGCGTGGCGGAGATCGCCCGGGACAAGGCCTACAAAAAGATGGCGGACCGTATCTGTTTCCAGGAGCAAGGCGTCTCGTTTTACGAACTGAAGGACCCTGATGCGTGGGAGGCCATCAACCTGCGCGTACGCGAGGCCCGGGGCGGTCTCCGTGACGCCGTCATGGTGAGCGATGCCTTTTTCCCCTTCCGTGACGGCGTGGACGTGGGTCTTCGGGAAGGGGTGACCGCCGTGGTCCAGCCCGGGGGCTCGGAGCGGGACCACGAAAGCATCGAGGCGTGCAACGAACACAATGCCACCATGGTCTTCACCGGCCAGCGTTGTTTCAAGCATTGATAGATCATCTCTGCCTTGAACAACGTTTAGAGGCCGCTTGTGAAAAGGAGTCGAAAACATCATGTGTGAATCCCATGCCTACATCCTTCGAGGGGACAAGGAAGAGAAGATCCTGGACGATGTGACCTTCCTTGAACCCCGGGAGGGCTCGGTTCTGTTGAGGAACCTCTTTGGTGAAGAGGTGACGGTCAAGGGAAAGGTCGAGCAGATCCTTTTCATGGATCACAAAATCCTCCTGAAAGAGACCCCCTGACCTCGGGCCCAAATCTTCCCTGCTTCCACCGTTCTCGCATCCCATGATTTGAAGGGGGTTTGCCGTGTTCGAACGTCTGGCCCGCAGCGTGATTCGTTTCAGAAACCTGGTCCTTCTCCTGGCCCTGGTGGTGACCCCGCCCCTGGCGATGCATTCGTTCCCTCCCCTGGACAACTCTTTTGACATCTGGCTCGAAAAAGACGATCCCACCTACAGGGACTACATGGACTACCGCGAGCAGTTCGAAAGCGAGGAGTTCGTGGTTCTCGTGTTCAAGTCCGGGGACCTGTTTACCCCGGAGAGCCTGAGCACCATTCAGCGCCTCACCCGGGGTCTGGAGGGGGTGGATAGCGTGGAACGGGTCACGAGCCTCACAAACGTGGAGGAGATCCGAACCATGGCGGACGGGGCCGTGGAGGTCGTACCGCTCGTGGGAGAGGAATCCCCGGTGGACCCTCGCATGCGGGAGGCCCTGCGTGAGCGTGTCCTATCCAACCCCCTCTACGTGGACAACCTGATCTCCGGGGACGGAACCACGACAGCGATCTACGGCACGGTGAACGACCGTGACCTGGCAACACGAAGACGGATCCAGGAGGAGGTGGAGGCGCTGGTTCAGGAGGAGAAGGTTCGATCCGGAAACAGGTTCTACATCTCCGGAAGTGTCATCCTGGATGCCGAGTTCGAGCGGACGAGCGAGCAGGACAACATCACGTTCACCGTTGTGACAAGCCTCATGATCGTGTTCGTGCTCTATCTCCTCTACCGGAATCTCACCGGCATCCTCCTTCCTGTTGTCGTCGTCTCGCTGGCCACCGCATGGACCCTCGGGCTGTACGGACTGGCAGGGCACAAGCTGAACATGTTGACCATCATGCTGCCCGCCGTGATCCTGGCGATCTCCGTGGCGGACGCCGTGCACCTCATGTGCCAGTACAACGACGAACACCTCGACGGAGCGCGGAGCAGGAAGGAGGCGCTGGTCCGGACCCTTGGCAAGGTGGGCAAACCCTGCCTCTTCACGAGTCTGACCACGGCCATCGGGTTCGGTTCCTTTGCCGTGAGCAAGATCGTTCCGGTTCGTTACCAGGGGATCTATATAGCTCTGGGCATCCTGCTGGCCTTTGTGCTCACCGTGACCCTGCTCCCGGCCCTGCTCTCCTGGATTCGAGTGCCGAAGATCAGCCACAGAAAGAAGGAGCGGGGCGACTGGGTCTCCAGGGGCCTGGAGGGGGCCATGCGGGTCGTTGGCCGGTACTCGCGGATCATCCTTGTGGTGGGGGTTCTTGTCCTGGTGGTGAGCCTGGTGGGAATGAGCAGGATCAAGAGGGAGACCAATTCCATCGAGTTCTTCAAGAAGTCCAGCCCGCTTCGCGTGGCCCTCGAGTTCATCGAACGGAACCTGACCGGCGTGTTCTCCCTGGAGATCGCGCTGGAAGGCCCCGCGGACTCCATCAAGGATCCGGAGGTGCTGAAGAAGGTGGAGGCGCTGAGAAGGATCATCGAGGAGTCTCCGGAGGCGGGAAAGACGCTACACCTGAACGACCTGGTCATGGAGATGAACCGGGCCATGCACGAAGGGGAGGACCGGTTCTACGCCATCCCCAAGACAAGGGAGGAGGTGGCCCAGTATCTGCTCCTCTACGAGATGTCCGGCGGAGAGACCCTGGACACGCTCGTGAACATGGATTATTCCCTGTCACGCCTGTCCGTTCGCTGCACGGTCATGACGGCCGAAAGGGCCAAGGAGATGATGGAGGAACTGCGTCAGGTCCTGGACGGCATGTTCAAGGGTCCGGTCCGGGCTCGCATCACGGGGGTGATCCCCGTGTGGGTGAAGCTGGACACCTATCTCCTCACGAGCCAGATCAAAAGCTTTTCCATTGCAGCCGTGGGCATCTTCATCATGATGTGCATCCAGTTCCGGTCGGTTCGGGTGGGCCTGCTCAGCATGATTCCCAATCTCCTCCCCATTGTGGTGACCATGGGGATCATGGGCTGGACCGGCATCCGGCTCGACACGGCCACCATCATGATCACGAGCGTGGCCCTTGGGATCGCCGTGGACGACACCATCCACTTTCTGTCCCGGTTCAAGATGGAGCTGGAAGCCTGCGGCGACTACGACAAGGCCATCCATGCCACCATCCAGAGCGTGGGAAGGGCCATCGTGTTCACCTCCATCATCCTCTTCTGGGGATTCATCTCCCTCACGCTCGGCCACTTCAAGCCCACCGTCTATTTCGGATTTCTCACCAGCCTGACCATGGTGGTGGCCCTCATCGGGGACATCTT
>CAZSUQ010000011.1:0-22983 GCA_964609935.1 uncultured Thermodesulfobacteriota bacterium
CCGCAGATGATCCTGTTCACCCCCCGGTCGAGCAGTTCCTTCATGATCTGGTACGCTTCCTCCTTTGTTCGACTGGAATAGAGGGCGACCTTTGGAACCATTTCCTGAGCGGATTGCACAACCCTCTTGGTCACCCTTCGGGCATTCTCGTTCAGGATGACGGCGTACTCTTTGGCCTTTTGTGTGCTCTCTGTGCCCATGATGTTCTTTCCTGCAGAGCTTCTTCTTGATACGGAAGAGGTTGGAAAATCTCCACGCCGTTTTCCACATCAGAAGAGATCATAACATCATACGGCCTTGAATAGAACAATATTTTCAAAGGAAACGGATTTCAGGAACCAGCACGGGCAGGTTTCTTTTCTTCAGGAAAAGATGTACCTTTCCGGAAGAAAATTCATCCGGCCGAAGATTCCATGTTTGCGTCGCTCGCAGTAGAAAGTTTCATGAAATATGCGGCTTAGGAGGTGATCCATGGAGCGTTATCCCGACTGGAAACTCACGGCAGCCGGTAGGCTGAGGGCCGAAGCCCTCTCTTCCCTGTTCAGGTTGGCCAAGAGGTGGAAAGGGCAGGGCGGGCCGGTAAAGGAGAGGGATGAATTCCACCACAGCCATAACGACAGCCATTACTGGAACGAAAGCTATTACTTCAACTTCAGCGATCCGGAGAAGAAGATCGGCGGTTTTTCCAGAATCGGCATGGTCCCGAACCAGGATCTGGCCATCGGGATTCTCTACATCTTCCTGAATGACGGCGGGGTCCTCATGCTCACCCAGTCCGAGCCCTGCAAGGCCAGCAGGGACCACATCTCCGCAGGCCTGCTGGGATATGAAAGGGTCCGGCCCCTCTGGGAGTGGAGGATCCGGTTCCAGGGGAGCATGCTCTACCTTCCTGATCCCAGGGACCTCGTCTCCATGGTGGATTCCCTGTCTGAAAACCCGCAGGAGGCGGAGAGGGACCTTCAGTTCAAGGACGCATCCGTGGATCTCGTGTTCAAGGGGTGGTCGCCCTGCCACAATTTCAAGGACGCGGATCCCCGTTTCGTGGCGGAACGATTTGTGAACGCCGCATCCAGCCTGGAGGACCTGAGGGAAGTGACCAAGGTGGCATCCGAGCACTACGAGCAGGTGGGGAACTGGTCGGGCGAGATCGTGGTGGATGGTGAGCGGTTCGAGGTTCACGGCAGCGGACACAGGGACCACAGCTGGGGGGACCGGGACTGGAAGGCACCTGAGCGATGGACCTGGTTGACCGCACAGTTCGGAAGCGAGTTCGGCTTCAACCTGAGCCGGGTGGTCATCAAGAGCCTGGACGTTTTCAATGGATACATCTGCAGGTCCGGAAAGAACCATCGTCTCCGGCGTGCATGGCTTCAGACCGAATTCGAGGAGGACGGCATCACCCAGAAGCGTATCCTCCTCCGCCTCCAGGACGAGAGCGGATGGGAGGCGGAAATCGAGGGGAATCCCCGGATCGTCGTACCCCTCACCCTGCAGGAAGAGGCCCACCGAACGCGGGTCAACGAGGCCTTCACCCAGTACCGCTGGAAGGGCCGGACGGGCTACGGGATCTCCGAGTACCTCCATCAGATTGTTTAACCCGGAACCTCCATGAAGCCTTCACCTGCTGGCATCATAAGCGGGGAACAGGCGGGTACATCGGCCTTTTTCACCTGCTCCTCACGCGTCCGGCCACCATGCGACCGGAGAAAAACCTGTTTGAGAATCCTGCCTTAACCCCTGAAAACCCTCACAGATCTTGAAAAGAAACCGCCTGTCATCTATAATGCCGAATTCTATCTTTTGTCTTTTATCCCTTTTCCTAGAGAACCAAGACCTTACGATGCAATCCTGCGCCACGGAGGCGGTTCCATGAAGATACAGAACCCTTTGACCGTAAATGCCCTGAAGCTCATGCAAGAGGTGAAGGTCCGATGCGGTGTGGACCTGGCCAAGTGCTACCAGTGCGGTGAGTGCACGGCAGGATGCCCCATGACACCGGAGATGGACGCAGGTCCCACCAAAACGCTCCGGTACATCCAACTGGGCATGGAGGATCCGCTGTTCGAATCGAACACGCCCTGGCTCTGCGCTTCCTGCGAAACCTGCACAACCCGCTGTCCCAACGATATCGACATCGCGCAGGTCATGGACGTGGTGCGCCAGATGGCCCGGCTCAAGGGGAAGAAGATCCCTTTGAAGGAGCCCAAGATCTTTCAGGACGTGTTCCTCAAGTCCCTGGAGGTCCACGGCAAGCTTCACGAACCGGGCCTCATCGGCTTTTACAACCTGAAGAGCATGCACCCTTTTCATGATGTTGGACTCGGTCCCAAGATGCTCCTGAAGGGCAAGCTTCCCCTTCTCCCGCACAGATCCAAGAACAGGGTGAAGGTGAGGGAGATCATGGAGCGGGCCAGGGCCCATGAGGAGAAGAAGGGCAAAGAAGCGGAAGAGAGCAGCCATACCCACGGTGACCACTGACGATGGATGCGGCTGAATCCATGGATGCTAACCCGAACGGAAGAGACCTTATGCGGTATGCCTACTACCCGGGATGTTAACTGATGGGGACAGCCTTCGATTTTCACGAATGAGCCATGGCCCTGTCCTAGAGGCTGGGCATCGAGCTTGTGGAGATGGAGGACTGGGTCTGCTGCGGGGCATCGCCCATCCATCAGCGGAATCCCATCCTGGCATCCGGTGTTGCAAATCTCCTCATGTCCCTGTCCGAGGGGATCGGCAACCAGATCGCCGTGCTCTGTGCCGCGTGCTACCACAACATGAAGAGGGCCGAGGTGGAGATGCGCGAGGATGCCGGGAAGCGGGAAGAGGTGGAGGAGGTTTCAGGCATCCCCTTTAACCCCGAGATCCAGACCCGGCACCTGCTGGACATCCTTGAAAAGGACTACACCCTGGCAGCCCTGAAGGAAAAGGTCACCCGGCCCCTGGAGGAACTGCGCGTAGCCTGCTACTACGGCTGCCTCCTGTCCCGGCCGCCGGAGATCGCCTTTGACGATGTGGAACAGCCCACCGTCATGGAGCGGATCCTCGAGGCGGCGGGTGCGAAGACCGTGTCCTGGTCGCACCAGATGGAGTGCTGCGGTGCCAGCCACGCGGTCCCTGTGACCGATGCCGTCCTCCGGCTGGTCAACGACATCCTTCAGTCGGCCCGGGACGCGGAGGCGGACGTCATCGCATGCGCCTGCCCCCTGTGCCAGGCCAACCTGGACATGCGCCAGCAGGGGATCCTGAAGAAGTACGGCGTGGATCACAACATCCCGGCGGTCTACTTCACGCAGCTCCTGGGCATCGCCTGCGGCGCGGGCGGAAAGGAAGTGGGGATCAACAAGGGGATGGTGAGTGCCGAGCCGGTCCTGCGGGAAAAGAACCTGCTGTGAGCCCGATCCGATAACCCAAAACAGGGAAGAAGGACTCCATGAGCAAAATCGGCGTTTTCATTTGCCACTGCGGAGAGAACATCTCACGTACCGTGGATTGTGCCCGCGTGGCCAAGGCCTCGAGCGGTATTCGTGGTGTGGCCCATTCCACGGACTACAAGTACATGTGCTCGGACCCGGGCCAGGCCATGATCAAGAAGGCCGTTGCCGATCACGGGCTCACCGGCATCGTTGTGTCCGCATGCTCTCCGCACATGCACGAGAAGACCTTCCGCAAGGCCGTTGACGAGGCCGGGATCAACCCGTTCCTCTGCGAGATGGCCAACATCCGGGAACACTGCTCCTGGGTGCATGAAAAGGATGAGCTCACCACGCGCAAGGCCGTGGAGCTGGTCCGGCTCATGGTGGAGAAGGTGAAGCGGAACGAGGCACTGAAGCCGGTGAGGGTCAACGTGACCAAGCGGGCCCTGGTGATCGGCGGGGGTGTGGCAGGGATCCAGGCGGCCCTGGACATTGCGGACGGGGGACACGAGGTGGTGCTGGTGGAAAGGGACCCGTCCATCGGCGGGCACATGGCCCAGTTGTCAGAGACCTTCCCCACGCTGGACTGCTCCCAGTGCATTCTTACACCCAAGATGGTGGATTGCGGCAGTCACCCGAACATCAAGCTCTACACCTATTCCGAGGTGGAGAAGGTGGACGGGTTCGTGGGCAACTTCAAGGTCACGATCCGGAAGAAGGCCCGGAGTGTGGATGTGGACAAATGCACGGGTTGCGGTGAATGCCAGTTGAAGTGTCCCTCCAAGAAGATTTCCTCGGAGTTCGACAGGGGGTTGACCAACCGTCCCGCCATCTACATCCCTTTCCCACAGGCCGTGCCCGCCCGCCCGGTCATCGATCGGCCAAAATGCATATACTTCAAGAAGGGCAAGTGCAAGGCCTGCCAGAAGGTCTGTCCTGCGGATGCAGTGGACTTCGAGCAAACCGATGAGTTCGTGGAGGAAGAGGTGGGCGGCATCGTGGTGGCAACCGGCTTTGACCTCTACTCTGTGGAGAAACAGGGTCCGTACCCGGAGCGTCTCGGCTACGGGGAGTACGGCTACGGCACGGATCCGGACATCATCGACGGCCTCCAGTTCGAGCGGCTTGCATCCGCTTCCGGCCCCACGGCCGGGAAGATCCTCAGGCCCTCGGACGACAAGGAGCCCAAGAACGTGGTGTTCCTCAAGTGCATCGGGAGCCGCCACCCCTCCAAGGGGATCGAGTTCTGCTCCAAGGTCTGCTGCATGTACACGGCCAAGCACACCATGCTGTACAAGCACAAGGTGCACGACGGAACCCCGTACGTGTTCTACATGGACATCCGGTCAGGGGGGAAGAGTTACGACGAGTTCGTGCGCAGGGCCATCGAGGAGGATGGTGCGGTCTACCTGCGGGGGCGCGTCTCCCGTATCTACAGGGCCGGCGACAAACTGATCGTCAAGGGTGCGGACACCCTTTCCGGTGCCGCCGTGGAGATCGAGGCGGACATGGTGGTGCTGGCTACGGCCATCATGCCGCAGCCCGGTATCGACAGCCTGTTCCAGAAGCTCGGGATCAGCTACGACCAGTACAAGTTCGCCAACGAGGCGCACCCCAAGCTTCGGCCCGTTGAGTGCGCAACGGCCGGGATCTTCCTTGCCGGCGCCTGTCAGGGCCCCAAGGATATTCCGGAGGCCGTGGCCCAGGCCTCCGCCGCCGCCTCCAAGGCGCTGATCCTGTTCTCGAGCGATGAGATGCTCCGCGAACCCATCGTTGCCAAGGTCAACGAGAATACATGCATCGCATGCTGGTACTGCCTAGAGGTCTGCCCGTACAACGCCATCACCAGGAAGGACATCACGGACCGGAAGGGGAATCTCATCCGGCGCGTGGCCGAGGTCAACCCCTCGCTCTGCACGGGGTGCGGGACGTGCGTGGCCACCTGTTTCTCCAACTCCATCGATCTGGACGGATACACCGACGAGCAGATCTACTCGGAGATCAATTCCCTGATGGCCATTGGAAGCAATCTCTTTCCTGAACTGGAAAAAGAGGGAGAAGGGGGCGAAGAGGCCGGGGCGGAAGGTTAGAAGGAGCATTCTCCCTAAACATAGCGGTGTTTCCGAGTCCTGAGGTTGGGTGTTGGAGGCAAAAGAGACCCGGATACAGGAAGCGAGAAAAATGGAAGAAAGTGCAAAGACCGTCTCACAGAACGGAGAAGAGAAGGGCGTGGCCGGGACGGAAGAGGTCTGGGAGCCGAGGATCGTGGCCTTCATCTGCAACTGGTGCACCTACACCGGTGCCGATCTGGCCGGAACGAGCCGGCTGAAGTACCCGTCCAACGTTCGGGTGATCAAGATTCCCTGCACGGGCCGCTTTGACCCCCTGTTCATGCTGAAGGCCTTTGAGCGGGGAGCGGACGGTGTTCTGGTTTCCGGCTGTCATCCGGGGGACTGCCACTACTCCGAAGGGAACTACAACGCCCGCCGCAAGTTCACCGTGTTTCGGAGCCTGCTGGAGTTCACAGGGATCGACATGGGGCGGGTGTGGTTCAGCTGGATCTCGGCCTCGGAAGGTGTCAAGTGGGTGGATACCATCAAGGGGTTCACCGAGACGATCCGGGAAAAGGGGCCCTTTACCGAATACAGGGAGATGATCGATGTCGGATAGGACTGCGCAGATCCGCGAGATCGCAAAGAAATGGCTCTCCGAGGGGGTTGTGGATGCCGTGCTCGGGTGGGAGCAGGGGACCTACAGGGACAAGACCGCCCCGGTTCTGGTCCGCAAGCCCGAAGACGCGGATCGTCTGGTCTTCAACGAAAGGTGTACCAACAACCTCATGGCCTACCTGATCCGTGATCCCGTCAAGAAGATGGAAACCGTGGGCGTTGTTGCCAAGGGCTGCGACATCAAGTCCCTGATCGGCCTGATTCAGGAATCCCAGCTGGAACGTGAAAAGGTGAAGATCCTTGCCGTGACCTGTCCGGGCGTGAAGAAAGACGACGGGAGCGACCCGGTCAAGTGCCAGGCCTGCGACGTGAACACCCCCACGTTCTTTGACGAACGGGTGGGCGAGGAGATCCCATCGAATCCGGACCTGGAGGCCCGTCAGAAGGAGCTGGAAAAGGTGGATGCCATGAGCCCTGCGGAGCGATACCGCTTCATCAGGGAGCAGTTCGACAAATGCATCCGCTGCTACGCCTGCCGGCAGGGATGCCCTTTGTGCATCTGCAGCCGCTGTATCGCGGAGAAGAACCAGCCCCAGTGGGTGGAGACCAGCCCTCATCCCAGGGGAAACTTCAGCTGGAACCTGATCCGCGCCTATCACCTGGCCGGCCGGTGCGTGGAGTGCGAGGCCTGTGAGACCGCCTGCCCGGCAAACATCCCCCTGATGCTCGTGAACCGGGCCCTGGCCCGTACCGTGAAGGAGGCCTTCGACTATGAGGCGGGAAAGGACACAGAGGTGCAGCCGCCTTTGAGAACCTTCAACCTGGATGATGACAACTCGTTTATCCTGTAGCGACCGAGCGTGCCCAGAGGAACCCGAAAGGGGAGTTGAGATGCCCTACATGACCATGGATAGTGCGGAGTTGCCCAAGCTGGCTCAGGACCTGGCGGGCCAGGGGAAACGGCTCGTTCTGCCGGTCCGTGAAGGACAGGACCTGTTCTACAAGGAGAACGCGGATCCTGCGGAGCTGGACCTCTCTACGATTACGAAGAACTCCATCAAGGAGTTCCTGTTCCCCATGTGCGAGAAGGTTCTGAACTACCGGTACGAAGCGAACAATGTTTCCCTTGAGGACGTGGACCCGTCGGATGCCCCCACGGTGATTTTCTGTGCCCGCCCCTGCGATGCGGCCAGCATCCCGGTGGTGGACCCGCTCTGGAACTGGGATTACAAAGACAAGTTCTTCAACAAGCGCAGGGAGCAGACCCTTCTCGTCACCTATGCCTGCAGGAAGGCTCCGGACGAGGCCTGCTTTTGCGTGTCCGTGGGCTCCAGCCCTTCCTCGGAGGAGGGGTCCGACGTTCTCCTCCATGCGCTGGACGACCAGACCGTGGCCGTGCGTTTCGTGTCCGAGGCCGGCAAGGCCCTGGAAGAGGTTTTTGCCAAATACAAGAAGGGGGAGGCGGACGACGAGGCGATCAAGGCCTTTCAGGCGGAAGGAGAGGCTTCCCTCTCGGACAGGAAGAAGCTGAACAAGGTCAAGGGGTGGCTGGACACCCACTTCGAGGATCCGTTCTGGGGAGAAAAGACGTTCCAGTGCATCGGCTGCGGGACCTGCACGTTCCTCTGCCCCACGTGCCACTGCTTCGACATCCAGGACGAATCCGTGTTCGACTGCGGTTCACGCCTGAAGAACTGGGACGGATGCCAGTTTCCCCTCTTTACCCTGCACACCTCCGGCCACAACCCCAGGGAGGTTCAATCCCAGCGTTACCGCCAGCGAATCATCCACAAGTACTCCATCTACCCGGACAAGTTCGGAAGGATCCTCTGCACCGGGTGCGGCCGCTGCGTTGCACACTGTCCGGTCAACCTTTCGCTGTATGATGTTGTGGCCTCTGCGCAGGAGCTTGCGGAAAAAGGAGAATAAAGGTGGAAAACATCTACAAACCGTATCTGGCCCGTATCGAAGAGAAGCGGGTGGAAACCTACGATACGACGAGCTTCAAGCTGGTCTTTGTGGATGATGAGGTGAAGGAGAGCTTTTCCTACCGTGCCGGAAACTTCGGTGAGTATTCCGTTTTCGGTGAAGGGGAATCCACCTTCTGTATCGCGAGCTCGCCCACGCGAAAGGGATACATCGAGTGCTGCTTCAGGGCCGCGGGAAGGCTGACCCGGTCGCTGGCCGAGAAAGAGGTGGGTGACGTCATCGGGTTCCGGGGGCCCTACGGCAATGACTTCCCCATCGAGGACTTCTTTGGAAAGAAGGTCGTGTTCGTCGCAGGAGGGATCGCCCTGCCGCCGGTCCGTTCCGTGATCTGGAACGTTCTGGACCTTCGGGACAAATTTGAGGATGTGACCATCGTCTACGGCGCCCGCAGCGTAGCGGACCTGGTTTACAAACACGAGCTCGAGGAATGGGAGGAGCGCGGCGATGTCAACCTGGTCACCACCGTGGATCCGGGAGGT
The DNA here is from genome assembly GCA_964609935.1 of uncultured Thermodesulfobacteriota bacterium. Lineage (GTDB taxonomy): Bacteria > Desulfobacterota > DSWW01 > DSWW01 > DSWW01 > CAYTRL01. Next base: position 8,554 of record CAZSUQ010000011.1, read on the forward strand.
GAGACCGAGGACTGGAAAGGCCGGATCGGCTTTGTCCCCAACGTGCTGAAGGAAGCCTCCCCCGCTTCCGAGAACAGCGTGGCCGTTCTGTGCGGCCCCCCCATCATGATCAAGTTCACCCTTCCCGTGCTCAATGAACTGGGCTTCAAGGAAGAGGACGTGTGGACCACCCTGGAGAACCGCATGAAGTGCGGTCTGGGCAAGTGCGGCCGCTGCAATGTGGGCGACACCTATGTCTGCAAAGAGGGTCCCGTCTTCACCGCCGCCAGGGTAGCCCAGATGCCCAACGATTTCTAGAAGACCGCCAGGCCAAGGTAAACTTTCGAGAGAGGTACTCCTCTCCCCTCTTTTCTCTGGTCCGCAGCTTGCCCCGGGCATGTCTCCACGAATCGGCTCGTCCGATTCTGCATCGGCAGGGCTCGATTCAGCACCCACATCGCATCCACACGCCTATCGGGGGTCCGCCCGCGTGACATCCAGACCGCTACCGCCCATGCCCGTCCGTAACCGATCCGACATCTTGTGTGTTTTTCCGATTGATATACAAATTCGCACCAAGCTATTCTCTCCCCGTCGTGAAGCAAATTCTTATCCGCTATCCGCTTTTGACCTGCCCTGTTCAGGGTTAACCGGTCTCCGGTGATTGAATAACTTCATTGATCAACTTGTTCAGCTCTTCCAGTTGAAACGGTTTGGAGATGGAGGCTGTAAAGCCGTATTCCTTGTAACGGGCCATGACGGGATCATTGAAATAGCCGCTTGCGACCACGATTTTTGCTTCAGGGTTGATCTTCAGAATTTCATGGGCTGTGTCTGCGCCTCCCATGCCGCCGGGGATGGTTAAATCCAAAATGATCAGATCAACGGCTTGTTTGTTTTGGCGGTACTCATTGTATGTATCAATGGCTTGATGGCCATTTATCACCGGGATTATCTTGTGGCCTAACTGGTCAAGTATCCGTTTTGCTATCGCCAGAATCATTTCATCGTCATCCATGACCATGATCGTGGCTGTTTGTTCGGCTTCAATAGGGTGAGTTGTTGACGCTCGGAGACGTTCCGTTCTATCGCCAGTGGCAGGCAGATAAATGGTGAACGTTGTGCCTTTGCCTGCTTCTGACTCTACTTCGATATGGCCGTCATGTTTCCTGATGATCGAATGGCAGATGGACAGGCCAAGACCGCTGCCCCTGATTTCTCCCTGATCTTTTGTTGTAAAATATGGGTCAAATATCTTGTCGAGGTATTCATCCGGAATGCCATCACCGTTATCGGCTATGGTGATTTTTACATATTTTTCATCTTGCAGTTGAACGATCTTGTTGTGGTTAAGATAATTTTCACAGCCAACTTCAATAACACCGCCATCCGGCATGGCATGTCGGGCATTTATGATGATGTTTTGAACTACCTGACTTATCTGACCGATATCGACAGCGGCCAGCCAGAGTTTTTCTGGAATATTGAAATAGCAGATGACAGGACTGCCGCGGAGAACAAAATTGGCGGAATCCGAAATAATTTTACCGATTGGGGCAAAAGCCCTGACTGGATCTCCGCCCTTGGCAAAGGTCAGAAGTTGGGATGTCAGGTCTTTTGCACCGAGGGATGCCTTGATTGATTGCCCGATAAGAGAGTGAGCCGTGCATGATTGATCCATATCCAACTGTGCCAATTCCATATTGCAAATGATCGCTGTCAGAATATTATTGAAATCGTGTGCGATGCCTCCGGCAAGAACACCAACGGACTCCAGTTTGTGCGATTTTTGCAGCTCTGAGCGGGTTCTTAGCTCATCTGTCACATCTCGAAAAACGAGAACGACACCGGCAAGATTACCCATTTTGTCATATATCGGTGCGCCACTATCTTCAATGGAATAATGTGTCTCATCCCTGGATATCAGAACGGTAGGATTCGTCATTGTCATCATTTGACCGGTGTCGAGAACTTTACTTGCCGGATTTTCCATTGGTTTTCCGGTTCGTCCATCGATAATATCGAATATTTCCTGAACGGGTTTCCCGACAGCTTCCTGCTGGGTCCAACCCGTCAGTTGTTCGGAAACTTTATTGAATAAAACTATATTCCCCTTGGTGTCTGTTGATATAACACCATCGCCAATAGAATGCAGCGTGACCGCAAGACGTTCTTTTTCATTTTCGAGTTGCGATGTTGTTATCGACAGCTGATGTTCGGATCGTTTGCGAACTTCGATTTCACGTGCAAGGTCATCGATATGGCCGTGAAATTTCGAGGTCACTACATTCTGATAAAAATAGATGGTTCCCAAAAGCAAAAAACCGATAAAGATCAATAAGGCAAACACAGATACCAAAAGAAAAAAATAATAGCCGGCATCACGGCTCGCTTGCGTAACATATTCTGATGTTCTCCGGTCAATCGCCTCATAAAACTGATTAATCGGCTCCATGATCTGCTTTTTGGCTTCGTGGTATTCTTCACCAAACAGAATGTTGATTGCCATTTGCGGATTCGGGTCGCGGGTGATCGAGAACTCGCCCTTTTCATCTTGGTATTTCCCTTTCATGGCATGCATTGCTTTACGCTCAAGGGAAACCAGCTGGTCGGAATTTTGATGAGACAGACGAAGCAATTCAAATTCTTCTTCCGTAAAACCTGCATTCCGCATTAAGCTTTCCAACGATATAGCTTCTCCGTATTTATAGGGGGGGGATGGAGGCGTTGCCGTCATAAAGTCCCAGTAAACACGTTCGTAATGATTGGGCCTTGGCTTTGAGCCGTTCCTTATGTCAAGAATTTCCCAGAAGTAGTTCTCAAACTGATTTTCACCTGTTGCCGCGTATGTCCTGACCAACCTTGTGAGATCATCAGAGCTTTGCCGAAGCTGATCGGCCAGCAAATACGATTTGTGACGAACCTCACCTGCTTTTTTAAGATTTTTCTGGTTCCCGTACTGTTGATTGAATAAATACCCCGAGACAACAATAAGCAGGGTCAGCAAAGACGCTTCCAGGAACATTACTTTCGATAGTATCTTCTCGTTTCGAATCATCCTCATTCCTTGTCAGCAGAACGCCTGCATCACCCATGAGATCCGTTTATTCATTGATTCCCGGAATTCAATTATCCGATTGAAAGAACAGTTCCAAGCTTAGTACCGTTCGCAGCCTATCTTCTCCCTGTCTGCCAAGCTGCGAAACAGTCCTCATTACGATGAATTGCAAAATCTGTCGTACGGCTCTTACAACGAACACTTCATTGAAAGGCCGGAAAACCGGTTGAGAACCCCGGTCAGGAGAATAGGGTTTTCCCCTGCAAAAACTGCCCTCAAAGTATCCGATTCAACTACGTGGTTCAACTGTTTTTTACTTTCTGCAGAAAAAGGACGGGGGACAAGCGGGAAAGATCACGCGGCCTGTTCGCCGGTTCGCTGGAGGGTGAACATGGAATTCTCCATCCACGATTTCATCTTTGGAATGATCGTCCCTGCAGGACGTTCAGGGCAGGTACGGGCAGGACTCCTCCCCGCGGAAGGAGGCGCAGGAACAGGCAGGGGAGGATCCGCTCTGGAAGGTCTACGAAGTCGATCCACTGGAGTGCCACAAGTGCGGCCGCTGCAACGTGGGCCACACCTATGTCTCGACTAATCCAGGATCAGAGGGTAGATTCCCGGCGGGACCATCTTTCTCCCGAAGGTGGCCGTTACCTCGGTCTCTTGCAGGACGGAGAAAATACAGTCGTCCATTCCCGAACAGGGCCCCGCCCAGCCGTTGAAGTTCGAATCATCGTCCGCTTCCGCACTCAGGGTGAGGTTCGTCCCTGTTGAAAAGATTGCCGAACAGGTGGAGCCACAATCGATCCCGGCCGGTGAACTGGTGACCGTACCGCTTCCGGGCCCGGACCTGGTGACTTCCACGGTCTTTGTTTTCGGGTCCATCCCTCCCCGGACGGCCCGGACGCTGAAGGTTGTCAATTTGGTATTGCTGTTCACGAACCCATTCACGAACCCGACAAACTAGGCGTGTCCCGTATTGGCATGCTTCGTTGTGGAGCACCTGTAATTGGATGCGGACGTATTTGGGAAGAACATGGTGTTGATCGCCGGATTCACCTCTGAGGGGTCGAGAATCGATATGAGTTCGTTGTAGCTTGGCAAGCGCCAGTCATCGTGGCCCCCTAGCGACAGATCTTCGCAGTAGTCCATCGCGGTTTCCCAGGTATATGTGTTGTCCTTGTCGCGTGGCCCGCCGTCGTCCGTTTTCACCTCCCAGGTAAGGCCCGTGTCGTTGTCGGTCACGGTGTTGTCTCCGTGATCCACGAAGTTGCCAAGGGCGTGCGAACCCCGAACGGCCCGCACATAGGTGCTGCTGGACTTGTACGCGCCGTACAGCTGTCCGTCGTAGAAAAAGACACGCCAGGCGTTGTTTCCGCTGGCTGCGTCCGATGTGGAGGTCCAGTAGTCGTTTGTTTTTGTCTGGGGGAAATAATCCGTGTTTATCGCCGGGCTGACGGCCCCCTTGTTCGCGATCATGGCGAGCTCGCGGGAGGAGGGCACGCGCCAGTCGGAGAAACCTCCATACGTGCCGGTGTTGAGAAGATTCAGGAAGTCGAGGGTGTCCGTGTCCGGCCCGGGCGTTCCCGTACTGCCGTCGTACCAGGTATAGGTGTTGTCGGCATCATTGGGATTGGCATAGTCCTTCACACCGTTCGAGGCGTTCTTTACCTCCCATGTCAATCCTGTCACGTTGTCCTGAACCATGGACCATTCCGTTGCCCCGTCCGGAAGGGGGTCCCCTGTTGTGTCAAGCTTGGTATAGGAGGGTGGATTGATCTCATACTGAGCGTCCTGCCCGTAAAACGGATCTCCAGGGTCCGGACAGGGTATCTCGGTTCCTGAATCGTTGTAGCACGTTGTCTGCCCTGTGTCGGGAATATCATTCCCGTATGCGTGAAGTGAAAGGAAGGTTAGAACCAGGGCTACGGCAACGTTAAAAATGTTCTCTTTTTTCATGCAGGTTCCTCTCCTGATCGCTGAATTCAAGAAATCTGAATCTTGGGAAACGTGAGGAGAAAATAAGGCCCCAAAGTTAACGAATTCCATCTATTTTTTCAAAAAGGTCTCGTCCCAGAACGTTACCAGCTCTACCTCATCTGAAAAGTGATTGTCCATGAGGTACCCCTCTGTGCGAGGGTCCTCAAGGAGAACGGACCGGAAAAAGGCGGTCATGTAGGCATTGGCGATGCGGTTGGCCAGGTGGAAGTCGATGTGGGGAGGCTCACACCCCTGGACCAGGAAAGCGATGGAGGGGGGCGCCAGCACACAGACGTCGGTGGCGTTGTAGTGGCCGCCGTTTATGAAATTGATAAAGACCTTGCGGGTGGAGGCGGCCCCCTGGAAGAGGTTCCAGGTGGCCTCGTTCATGCTCCCTACAAAGCGGTCGTTCTCTCCCTGGAGCATGAAGATGGGCTTTGAGAAGTCCGGGGGAAAGTCACCGGCCCAGGCCGGGTTCAACGGTGCCACGGCTTTGACAAAGTCAAAAGCAACTCCGCTGAGAAGGCTTGTGAGCCCTCCATAGCTGTGGCCGCTCACGGCAAAGCGATCCAGATCGAACACACCATGCCACACACCATTCTTGTCCTGATTCATCTCTTGCAGCCGGTTGAACACGAACAGCACGTCCTCGGTCCTGTCAAAGTAGGATGAAACCGAGCTAAAGGGATTGAAAAGAACCAGGGGGGTTCCGGGAACATTGACAAGGGCGCAGTTGCCGTAATGGTCCACGGACACCACCACGAACCCGTGGCTCGCCAGGTATTCGGCCAGGGTAAAGTTCTGGTACCGGAGACCCATGAACCCGTGGCTGAAGAAGATCACCGGGTAGGGAGAAGGGGGGGTGAGGACGGCTGCATCCCGGAGCGCCGAGGTGGGGAGGTTCCAGAATTCCTCGAAGGACTCACCGTAGAGACCTTCCAGAAGGGGTCCTGCCTCGGGCGGAAGCTCGCCGATCATGTCATGCATCCGGTTGATGCGGCCTCCCGATCCGGTTGACGGATACCAGATTTCAAGGGGCAGGGCCCGGTGGCGTTTCCCCCAGGCTTCATACCGGCTTTCATCCACCAGATAGAGGGATCGTACACCCACGGTGTAAGGCCCCTCCACATCCGGCGGATGAAAGGCCGCGGCGGCGGGCTCAGAGGACGTACCTTGTTGACAGGAGGCCAGGGGAGAAACGAGAAGGACGATCCACACTGCAAAAAGAAAAAGGTGCTTCCTTCGGGACGCGCCTGTTGCCCGTGTTTTCGGCGTACCTTCTTTTTTATCCATCGATCCCATGACCTCCCTGTTCATGGCTGCTTTCTTTCATGACCTCCAGAAGGATATCGGGATGATCCGTTTGAATGGCGTGGTTCTCCAGGGCTTCCAGAAGTGCCCTGGGCCGGGCATCCTTCACGTCCACGTAGGCCCCGATGCGCCCCTGCATCACCGCCAGGGCCAGAACAAGGGCGAAGACGATCGGGAGGGAGATGCGTGTCGGCATAGCGGACAAAGTATAGAAAAGGGGATTCCGTAAGGTCAAGGGAACAAATCACCGGGAAGGCCCGTATCCTATATGAAGCCTTCCAGCACGAGCGGCGAAGTCTCATGCAAGTTGCGGGCTGGAGCCTCTTGTGCAGACTGCAGGACAGACAAAAGCCTGTTGTGTTTCTCCCCCTTGCGAATCATAATGCCTCCGAAGGAGGGAAAGGCCATGATCGTGACGTGTGTAACCGTTTTCGTGAAAGAGGCACACATCGAAGATTTCATTGCCGCCACGGTTGCAAATCATGAGGGCTCCATCCAGGAGCCGGGCAACCTGCGGTTCGACGTGCTCCAGTGCAGAGACGACCCATCGCGATTTCTTCTCTACGAGGCCTACGAAACAGAGGATGCGGCAAAGGCGCACAAGGAGACCCCGCACTACCTGGCCTGGCGGGACGCTGTGGCAGACTGGATGGCTCAGCCGCGCCAGGGGATCGCGCACCGGGTGGTCAAACCAGACGCCAGGAGCTCGTGGTGATGGAGGCGTTTCAATTTGCACGGATCCCGAAGGTCCGGTTCGGAGCGGGAGCCTTCAACGAACTGGGCGGTATCGCCTCTTCACTGGGAAAGCGCGCTCTTGTGGTGACCGGAGGAGGCTCCCTTCTGGAATCAGGCAGACTGAAAGACCTTATCAGGCAGCTTGAGGAGCATTCCCTTGACGTCTACCACGTCACGGTCAAAGGGGAGCCGTCTCCGGATCTGGTGGATGATGTGGTCTCCACGCACCGGGCCGGGAACGTGGACCTGGTTCTCGCTGTTGGGGGTGGCAGTGTGATGGATGCAGGAAAGGCGGTTTCCGCCATGCTGCTGCAGAACGGCTCCGTGTTCGATTATCTGGAAGGCGTTGGAAGCGGAGCCAAGCACAGCGGAAGGAAGGTGCCGCTGATCGCGGTCCCCACAACAGCGGGAACCGGAAGCGAGGCAACCAAGAACGCCGTCCTGAGCCGGACCGGACCGCAAGGCTTCAAGAAATCCCTCCGCCACGATCATTTTGTCCCTGATCTGGCCCTGATCGATCCCGAACTCTCCCTTTCCTGCCCTGCAGAGGTCACAGCGACTTGCGGCATGGATGCCTTCACACAGCTTCTGGAGTCTTACCTGTCCACCAACGCATCACCCATGACCGATGCCCTTGCATTGAGCGGACTGGAGCGACTCGGGAAAAGCCTGGTGCCTGCATGCACGGATGGAGCCGATGATGTGAATGTCAGGGGCTCCATGGCCTATGCGGCCTTCCTCTCTGGGGTCACGCTGGCCAACGCGGGTCTTGGTCTGGTGCACGGGCTGGCGTCCTCTGTGGGGGGGGTCACGGACATTCCCCACGGCGTTGTGTGCGGCACGCTTATGGGGGCTGTGAACAGGGCGACCATTCGGAAGTTACGGGAGGAGTCCGGGCCCGGGCACCCGGCCCTTGGGAAATACGCAAAGGTTGCTTCGCTGATCTGCAACGTGGATGAGAGGGACGTTGTCACCGGTTGTGATGCGCTGCTCGAAACGATTCACCTGTGGACCGAAAAACTGAAGATCCCCCGCCTGGGGGCGTACGGGATCCGGGAAGAGCATCTCGGAGAGATCGTGGAAGCAACCGGGAACAAGAACAACCCGGTCAAGTTCGACCCGGATGAGATCATGGAGGTGCTCAGGGACAGGCTCTGAACACTTGCTAAAACACCTCGTTTAACATCCATGGGAAAAAGCCCCGCCGTAAAGACGGGGCTTTCTTCTTTTCGTGAAAGAATCCGTGTGTCCTACCGTGCTGCTCCGGCCTGGCCGCGGGAAAGGGACCGGACTCCCAGCATCTCCAGCAGGCCGTTCATGTCCGTTGTCTTCAGGTTCATCCCCCCTTCGGACACCGGCAGCACGATGATCTTCTTCCCCTGAAGGGCCTCCGCAATCCTGAGCTTGACCAGGGTCTCGCCGCCCGCGCCGGTGAGCGCCCTGTTCTTTTCACGAATCCCCTTTGCTGCGGCCTCCCCCTCGACGAGGATGGCCTCTGCCAGGAGCTTCTGCTTCTCAAAGTAAGCATCCGCTTCGATCTTGGCCTTGAGGAACTCTCCGTCCGACCGCGCGACCATCTTGTTCACCTCGCCCTCGGCGTCCTTCAGCTTCTTCTTGTACTCCTCCAGGGCCGCATGCTGTGCGGACTTGTTCTTCTCCACCCGCTGGTCTGCCACCTTCTTGGCCTCGATGGCCTTCTGGTACTCCGGGTTGAAACGGTAGTCCTTGGTCAGGACCTTCTCCACGATGATCCCGTAAGGCCCCAGGATCTTCTGCAGGATCTCCTTTGCCTGCTCTGACTTCATCTCCCGGCTGGAGGCCACGTAGAACTCCTCGGTCTTCAATTCCCCGAAGATATCGCGCGGCTTGCTGCGCACAATGGCCCGTATGATCTTTTCCCGAAGCATCTCGTCGTTTTCTGCCACGTGTTGAAGGACATAGGGTGCCTTGTCCGGGTCCAGCCGGTAGGCGATGATCACGTCCAGCCCGATGTCGTTCCCGTCGATGGTCTTGAAGAGAAGATCGTCCCGCTCGCTCCGATCGCCCTTTCCCCGCTGAATGGTCATCTCGATGTTCTGGAGCTTGGTGTCAAAGGTGTGCCAGTCGTTCACAAGGGGCGTAAAGAAAAAGGTGGAGCCGGGCGGGTAGTTCTTTTCTTCAACGCCCACGTCCAGGACCCCGAATCCCCACTTCACCGTCCTCACACCCACTTCGGTATCACCGGTTGTGTGAGGGATGCATCCGCCTGCGGCCAACACGGCCAGGGAAAATATCAACAGAAAGGCCAGCTTTTTCATTTCGAACCTCCTTTCCCTATTTTCTCACGTCAAAGAGCTTGAGCGTCCTGTTTAGATCGAGCGGGTTCACGCCCGAAGGGCCGTCGCTGGAAAGGATCACCACATCGAGGCCCTTGAGCACATCGGACATGCTGAGGCCCACCATGCGTTCGGACCCCATGCCCTGAAGGGCCTCGTTTTTCAGGCTGAGGCTCTTCGCTTCGGCCAGTTTCACCAGCAGATCCGCCTCGGCCATCTTTTTCCGTGCATAGAGATCCTTTTCCGCCATCCGCTTGGTCACGTAAGCCTTGCCCTCCTCCAGCTTCACCGAAACGATGGCTTCTCCCTCCTGGACGATCTTCTTCAGGATAGCCTCTTCGCCAGCAGCCCGGGCCTCTGCCTGATTCTTGAAGACGAGCTGGTCCTTGAGCTTCTTTTCTTCAATGTTTCGCTGTATCTCGTCGCTGTACTTGAAGTAGCGCACCAGCACAAGCTCCACGAAGAGTCCCTTTTCTTTCAGATCTCTGTTGAGCATGTCCTTGGCCATGACCATTTTCCCCACCCGGAGCGGGCTGTTGTAGAACTCTTCCGTGGTGAGTTCCCCGAGCGTGGCCTTCAGGGCCGGCTCGGCCTTGGGCACGATTCCGTTGTGAATGTACAGCTCGCCCGGACCGATCTTGGTGAACACCAGGTATGGATCCACGATGCGGTAGAGGATGGACACGTCCACGTCCACGAAGAAGCCGTCCGAGGTCTGGATGTGCGCCGCCTTTTCGATCTCTGCATACCGCGAGGCCGTAGGCCGGTTGGTTGTCAGTTCGAGGATCTGAATGTCCCTGGGAAGGCGGTGCATCTCCTGGAAACCGAAGGGGACCACGAAGTGCAGGCCGGGCGTGTAGGGTTTTTCCTGAACGCCGCGCTTGAGCCCGATGCGGACGACCTTGATCCCGTACTCGTTCGGCTCCACATAGACGAGAAAGGATGCGTAGAGGAACAAGAGGACCGCCACCGCAATGAGCAGGACGGTAAACCTTTTGGAAAGCCTGAACCTGAAGGATGGCCTCTTCCGTCCCGGAAGGCGCTTTCCCCCTTTTGCCTGTTCGACTCCTTCTTTTGCCATGGTACATGTCCTCCCTTCATTCTATTCAAATGCGGTTGCGTCACTGATATAGTCCGGGTCTGTCATCACGTTCAGGCAGGCGGGCAGGCCCGAGGCAAAGGCCCTTTCCAGGGCGGGAAGGATCTCCTCCGGCCGGGTCACCTGCTCGCCGTAGCCGCCCAGGGCGCGGACCACCTCATCGTAGCGTGTGGGCTTGAGCAGCGTGGCCACGTAGTTTCCCTTCCCGTACTTCAACTCCTGAAAGTGCTTGCACATGCCCCATGCCTGGTCATTGGCCACCACGGTGACGATGGGCAGGTTGTTCCTCACGGCCGTATCGATCTCCATGGCGTTGAAGCCAAAGGAGCCGTCCCCGCTCATGACGAGTACATCCTTGTCCGGGCAGGCCGCCTTGGCTCCGATGCCGTAGGGGATCCCCATGCCCAGGTCTCCCAGGGGGGAGTGGGCCAGGAGCGACCCGTAGCCGTTTGCCTCGAACACACACGACGCGGTTACCGAGATCTCCCCCCCGTCACAGATGGCGACGGCGTTGCTTCCAAGAAATGTACGGATGTCATAAACGAGCCGGAACGGATGAATGGGGGATGCCGTGCTCTTCAACATGGGCTCCATTTCCTGAAACCTTGCATCCTGGAAATCCCTGAGCATCTGGAGCCATTCGTTACAGGGGTCTTTGCCCTTTGAGCCGCTGTTCATCTGCTTGAGGACCTCGCGGATGTCTCCCACGATGCCCACCTCCACAGGCCGGTTCCGCCCCACCTCGGCCGGATCGATATCCACCTGGATGACCGTGGCGTCCTCGCTCAGGAGATGGCCGTACGCAAAGAACTTGTTGAACCGCGTTCCCAGCACCAGGACGCAATCCGCCATGCTCAGGGCCACCGAGGCGGGCGACAGGGAGATGGGGAGATAGGAGCCGAAGCTCAACGGGTGGCTGTCCGGGAGGACCCCCCTGCCCGCATTGCAGCTCAACGCAGGTATGTTCATAGCGTCCACGAAGCGCACAAGCTCCTCACCGGCCCTGGACAGGCATGCCCCGCTGCCCGCCACCACGAGAGGCCTTTCTGATTTGCCGAGCATGTCGAGGGCCCTGTCCACGAGATTCGGATCCCCCGACACCCTTGCCTCGGTCCGGTAACGCTCCTGGAAAAGGACATCGGACTCGTCCACCTCCTCGAACAGGATGTCCGAAGGAATCTCCAGGAAGATGGGCAGCGGCTTCCCGCTGTAGATCTCACGGAAGGCCATGGCCATGTATTCCGGAATCCGGTTGCACACATGAGCCGTTCGGGCCCACTTGGTAACCGGCCGCATGATGGAGAGCTGGTCGATGTCCTGCTCCACGCCCCGATCGTTTTCAGCAAGGGGGCTGGTGGCGCACAGGGAGAAGACCGGGCTCCCGGCCATGGATGCGTTGGCGATCCCGGTGAGGTGGTTGGTCACGCCCGGTCCTGCCGTGACGCACACCACGCCCGGCTTCCCCTTTACAAAGCCGTATGCACAGGCTGCGTGTGCGGCCGCTTCCTCGTGCCGGGTGTCCACGAGACGGATTCCCTGTTCGTGCGAGGCCCTGAGAATGGGCTCCACGTGTGCTCCGTGCAGGCAAAAGATGTGTTCAATCCCCTCGGCCTTGAGACACCTGACCACGAGTTCCCCACCGGTGACCGTTGCCATGTTCAATCCTCCTGTTTTTCCATATCCACGAGGACCTTGATTTCCCTGTGCGGGACCGACAACCCGTGCAGGCATCGTTGATCCCGCCCATGGAACCTCCCGGTACTATAGAGAAGGGCTTTGCACCCGGTCAAGCGATAAAACATAAATGCAGATTCGTTCTCCACTTGATTTTCCTGTTTCGGGGTCGTAAGACTGCTTTTGAACATGTGTGTCTTGCGTGAACAAAGGCGGCTCCGAACCGGAGGAACGCGCATATGGAAAAGAGATACGAGGGTGTTTACTCCGTTGTCCTGACCCCCCTTACGGAACGGTTCTCCATTGACACACAGGCCTTGAAGAAGAGTATCCACTTTCTCATCGAAGAAGGGGTCCACGGTATCGTGGTCCTGGGCAGCAACGGTGAATCCCCCTACCTGACCGATGCGGAAAGGCGGGAGGTGATCGACGCAGCCGTGGCGGCCAGTGACGGACGTGTTCCCGTGATCGTTGGAACCACCTACATGGGTACGGATCAGACCATCGAACTGGGGCGCTATGTGCGCCAGGCCGGCGCGGACGCGATCCTGTCCGCGCTGCCCATCTTCTATCCCATGGAAGAGGACCATGTCTTTCGACACTACCAGGCACTCTCCGAAGAGCTGGACTTCCCCATCTTCTATTACAATTTCCCCATGGCTACACATCTCGAATTGACCCCGGAGCAGATCCATCGCCTCTCCTCCATTGAGAACATCGTGGGGGTGAAGGAGTCCATTGCGGACATCGACGAGGTGGAGCAGCTCCTGGATCTGACAGGGGATGAACCTTTTGACGTGTTCACAGGGACGTGCATGAACTTCTTCCTGGCCCTTCAGAAAGGGGCGAAGGGCGTCATCTGCCCCATCGTGAACCTCATCCCGAAAAGGATCGTCTCCCTCTGGGATGCATTTCATGCAAACGATATGAAAAAGGCCGAGGAGATCCAGTTCAGCTTTCCCGAGATCACCATGCTCTTTATGAGCGCGCCCGCACCTCACGCCATGGTGAAGGAGGCCATGCGCCTTCTGGGGCACGAGATGACAACGGTTGTGAAGAGGCCGCTGCCCCGGCTGACCGAAGATCAGAAGAAAACGGTCCGGGAGTATCTTGCCGGTGCGGGGCTGATCCCGGCCTGATCGATGAAGAGACGATTGATGGGAGGTTGCCATGGAAGCCCAGTATCAACGGATTTCCGAAAGGAATCTGACCGAATTCGTCGTGGCCGTGCTCGTGAAGATGGGCATGCCGCAGAAGGACGCTGAACAGAGCGCACACATCCTGGTGCTCTCCGACCTGAGAGGGGTGGATACCCATGGTGTTGCACGGCTCTTCTACTATGTCTGGAAGTTGCGGGACGGACTGATCAACCCGAACCCGGAGATCCGGGTGCTCAAGGAGACCCCCTGCACGGCGTTGATTCACGGCGACAACGGCATGGGAACCGTGGTGGGGAAGATTGCCATGGAAAAGACGCTGGACCTGGCCGACAAGGCAGGGATCGGGATCGTCACGGTAACGGACAGCAATCACTACGGGATCGCAGGATACTACGCCATGCGGGCGCTCGAACGGGACATGATCGGGATCTCCATGACGAACGCGGTCTGCCTCGTGCTCCCCACCTTTGGTGCCAAGCCCGGGTTCGGAACCAATCCCATCAGCGTGGCTGTTCCTGCAGGCCGGTCCAGGCCCTGGGTCCTGGACATGGCCACGAGTGCGATCTGCATGGGCAGGGTGGAAGAGGCCCTGCGCAACGACACCATGCTCAAGCCGGGGTGGGCAACGGACGGGGAGGGGGCGGACACCACGGATCCCAACAAGGTGCTGGGGCCGGGGTACCTCTATCCCCTGGGCGGGAAGCGGGAACAGGGCGGGCACAAGGGGTACGGGCTCGGCGTGGTCGTGGACATCTTTTCAGCCATGCTGTCCGGTGCGGACTTCGGCATCCACCAGGAGGGGTTGACCACCCTGGGACAGAAACCATCCAACGTGGGCCACTTCTTCGGTGCGATCAAGGTTTCCAATTTCATGGAGATCGGGGAGTTCAAGGAGAGGATGGACCGGATGATCAGCGACCTGCAGGGCCTGCCCAGGGAGGAGGGACAGGATCGGATCTATGTGCACGGTGAGATCGAGTTCGAGAACGAGGAGGAACGCCGCAAGAACGGCATCCCCCTGAATCCCAACGTGGTCCTCTTCCTAGAGAGCATCTCGAACGACACCGGGATTCCCCTTCGCTTTTGAACGTTCCCTATTTCTCCTGGACCGGGATGGGG
>CAZSUQ010000012.1:0-22905 GCA_964609935.1 uncultured Thermodesulfobacteriota bacterium
CCGGGAGGCATCAAGGGAGTCGAGTTCGTGCGGGATGTTGTCGCAGGCATTGCGGCCGGCAAGGATCTTTACGGGGTTGTGATACTCGTAATAGTTGGGCAGCATTTCCTGTCTCCTTCCATAAGGACCGTAACGAGGGAACGTTTTTCTTTCATGTTGAGCTTCCCGGGGTCCGCCTCGCGGCAATTCCACATCAAACGAGAATCCGCGAATAAACCTGCAGCCTCTTCACCATCCTGTCCATGGTCATGTCCGGAACCCTTTTCAGAACCATCCTGGCAACGACCTTGGGCCAGAGGTAGAACTGCACGATGTTGGAGAGCCTGTACAGGATCATGCTGTGGGCCGGGTCCCCGATAACGGCCAGGCCGTTCTCACAGTAGACCTTGGGAAAGCTGAGACGTGCCGTGAGCATGAGGTAGGCATACTCCATGTTCTTGAAGATCAGGCTCAGGTCGGCATCCACCTTTTTCAGGCCGAGAAACTTGAACCCTCCCTGTTCCTTTTGCATGGCCATGTAAGGCCCCAGGGGGGCGACCTCGAACTGGACTGTGTACCCCTCCGGCAGGTCTTCGATCTCCTTCCTGGCTTTTGCATCAAAGGTAACCGTGTTTTGCATGGCCCGGCCCAAAACGAACAGGACGGTTTTTACCACGCGGGACTTGTTCGTTTTCTCCCCCGGGGGGATGTCCGGATATTCCTTCTCGATATCCATCCTTCTTCTCCATTGCCCTGTTTGAGATCTTTTGCGCCCCCTTACCTTGGCACAAGCCTCAAGCGTGCGCAACTCTGCCTCGGTGGATTCTACCCTGCAAACGTCCGGGAAAGGAAACAGGAGAAAAGGCGGGAGGATTGTAGACAGAAAATAAGGGTTCGCGCTCTACATCAGGCCGTCAGCCACTTGATGGCCTTCTCCTCTTCCGTGAAGAACTGCATCTGAATGCCGTTGTTCTGTCCCACGGTCTCAAAAAACTGCCAGTCGTCCAGGTGCGCATCCTTCCGGATGAGTGCCCCTATGCGGTGGAAACGCAAATCAGGAAGCTCACGCGGAAGGAAGTAGAGCTCGGTCGTTGTCATGCTGAGTTCCGCCTCACGGAAATCATAAAAAAACCTTGTACAGCCGTGTTCGGCTGCCACACGAGAGGCCTCCCCCATGATCCCTCGTACAGGGGCATAATGTAACGTGCCGCGGATCGAGATGCACAGGAGCTTGTCATCCCTGAGAACGGTCATTTCATGCTGTGCAGATTCCATCATCAGTCTTTTTGTATTTCAGTTAATCGGTTTATTATACAGAATGATCGTAGCACAGGAGTTGGGTGCTGCATATGCGTATTACTACTCGTTTTCTGGTCGTCACGAATCCCTATTGTTCCTGTATGAATGAACCCCAGGAGGGTCAAACCGGCTCTTTCTTTGACAATCCGGTGTGATTCGTTATTGTTTATTCCTGTCAGGGACAACCGAAAAAAGGAGGTCAGGGATATGCTTGCGCTTCTCATACTTCTCAGCGTCCTGTTCTTTGTCACACACCTCGGGATGTCACACGACCCGTACCGCGCCAGGCTCATAGAGAAACTGGGAGAAAAGCCGTTTATGGGCGTCTACTCCCTGGTCTCTTTTGTCACCTTCGGGGGCGCCATCTGGGTCTTTGTGGGCCACAGGGGGATGGGACCGGAGCTCTGGGACCTGCCCGCATGGTTCAATCCCCTGGTGTACGCTCTCATGTTGTTCGGCTTCTCTCTCCTCGCTCTTTCAGTGACGACCCCCAGCCCTGCGGGGATGAAACCCGGGGCCATGGAGGTCCGGGGCGTGCTGCGCATCACACGGCACCCCATGAACATGGGGTTCGCCTGCTTTGGCCTGGCACACGTGCTTGCAAACGGATTCCTCGGGGATATCTTCTTCTTCGGCTCCCTCTTCGCAGTGGGCTTTTTCGGCCCCTACCACCAGGACAGGCGCAAGGCCCGCGAACTGGGCGCCCCGTACCTGGAGTTCCAGAAGAAGACGAGCATATTCCCCTTTGCAGCAATCGTCTCAGGAAAGACGCGTCTCGAGCCTGGCGAGCTCAATCGAATTGTTCTCATCGGGGTGATCGTGGTTTTTGTGACTGTTATCCTGCTGCACCAGAAGCTCTTCGGTGTCCGCCCCTTCTGAGATGTGCCCGGCTCGCCGGAGCACCCGCTCCGGGACAGGAAGATCGAAAGGAAACACCTCCCCGCAAGAGGAGAAGGCATGCCTGCCCTCAGCGGCAAGTACATCCTGACCATCGACCTCGGGACGTCCGGTCCCAAGGTGGCCCTGTTCACCATGAAGGGGGAGGCCGTGGCCCATACCTTCGAGCCCACCAGGCTCCTGCTCCTCCCCAACGGCGGGGCCGAGCAGTGCCCCGATGACTGGTGGGATGCCATCAAGAAGGCCTCTTCCAGGCTGCTGGGCGAGGGGCACGTCCCTGCAGGCGACATCGCTGCGGTTTGCTGCACTGCCCAGTGGTCCGGAACCGTTGCGGTGGACCGAAGCGGCCGTCACCTGGCGAACGCCATCATCTGGATGGACTCCCGCGGGGCACCCCAGGTGAAGAAGATGGCGGGCGGGCTCATCAGGTTCGAAGGATACAACGTGCGGAAGCTGGCCAGATGGGTCAGGCTGACCGGCGGGATCCCGGCCAACTCGGGAAAGGATCCTGTTGCCCATATCCTGTACATGAAGGAGGAGATGCCCGACATCTACGAGAAGACCTACAAGTTCCTCGAGCCCAAGGACTACATCAACATGCGGCTCACGGGCGAGTTCTTTGCCGGGTATGACTCCATTACGCTTCACTGGGTCACGGACAACCGGGATCCGGCCAGGGTGGCTTATGATGACAAGCTGATCCGATACTCCACCCTGGACCGAGAAAAGCTGCCGGACCTCAAGCGGGCCGTGGACATCCTGGGCCCCTTGAAGCCCGAGGTCGCCGATGAGCTGGGCCTGAGCAGAAACGTGAAGGTGATCATGGGTACGCCGGACGTTCAGTCCGCTGCCGTGGGGTCGGGCGCAGTGAGGGACTACGAGGGCCACCTGTACATCGGCACCTCCTCCTGGCTGACCTGTCATGTGCCTTTCAAGAAGACCGATGTCCTCCACAACATGGCCAGCCTGCCCTCTGCGATCCCGGAAAGGTATTTCATCGGCAACGAGCAGGAAACAGCCGGCGGCTGCCTGAACTACCTGAGGGACAACATCCTCTACCCTCAGGATGAACTGGCTACCGGCATCCCCCCGCCCGATCTCTTCCAGATCCTTGACCGCATTGTGGAGAAGGTGCCTGCAGGAAGCGACCGGCTCATCTTCCTCCCGTGGCTCTACGGGGAGCGCACCCCGGTGGAGGACCGCTACGTGCGGGGAGGGTTCTTCAATCAATCCCTCAAGACCACACGGGAACATCTGATTCGGTCGGTGTACGAGGGTGTGGCCTACAATGCAAGGTGGCTGCTCCAGGGCGTTGAGAAGTTTACCAAGAGGCCCTTCCCCTGGATTCACATGATCGGGGGAGGCGCCAAGTCCGGGATCTGGTGCCGGATCCATGCGGACGTGCTGGGTCGCACCATGAGACAGGTCAAGGACCCCATCCTTGCAAACTCACGGGGTGCGGCCTACCTTGCGTCCGTGGCCCTGGGACAGCTCACCTTTGAGGAGATCCCTGAACACATACAAATCCAGGAGACCTTTGAACCCAACCCGGAAAACAGGAAGATCTACGACGAGCTCTTCCCGGAATTCGTACGCCTTTACAGGCGAAACCGAAAGATCTTTGCAAGGCTGAACCGGGACCGGTAGCCCATTCGCTTTACGGAGGAAGATCATGGACGTTATGGACCTGGTCACGAACCGGCTCAACCGTGTGAACCCCCGCGTGGTGGCAGTGCTGGAGAAGTACTTGAAGTCCATCCCTTACGTCAAAAAGGTGATCGAAAAAGAATACGAAGGGATGATGGAAGAGCTGGAGGGCTCGATCAAGCCCTACAGGGAAGGCGTTCCTTCATTCCCTCACATGCCGGAAAAAGGCCTGGGCAGGCAGGCTGTGATCAAGCAGATGGAAGAGCTCCGGGCCAGGGAAGAGGCCCGGTGGAAGGACGGGTTCGTTTCCGGCGCGGTCTACCACGGAGACAAGGGTCACATCGATTTTCTCAACCGGATCTATGCCATCAACTCCCAGAGCAACCCTCTGCATGCGGACCTGTGGCCGAGCACGGTGAAGTTCGAGGCGGAGGTCGTCTCCATGACGGCCGCCATGCTCGGTGCGGACAGGGCCGGAACCGGTGAAGACCCCGAAGGGGCCGTGTGCGGCACGGTTTCCTCGGGAGGGACGGAAAGCATCCTGCTGGCCATGAAGGCATACCGTGACCGGGCCAGGGCGATCAGGAAGATCAAGGCGCCTGAAATGGTGATCCCCACCACTGCACACGCGGCCTTTGAGAAGGCCTCGCAATACTTCAACATCAAGATGGTGCGCGTGCCCGTGGGCCCGGATTGCCGGGCCGACGTGAAGGCAACGGAAAAAGCGGTCACGAAGAACACCATCGTCATCGTGGGCTCGGCCCCTTCCTTCCCACACGGCGTGATCGATCCCATCGAGACCTTGAGCGAACTGGCGAGGAAAAAGGGGATCGGCTTCCACACCGATGCCTGCCTGGGCGGATTCCTGCTCCCCTGGGCCGAGCGGTTGGGCTATGATGTGCCCCCCTTTGACTTCAGGCTCCCGGGCGTGACCTCCATCTCCGCGGACACGCACAAGTACGGGTACGCCTCAAAGGGCACATCCGTGATCCTCTACCGCGGCCTGGAACTCCGCCATTTCCAGTACTACACCACCACCGAATGGCCGGGCGGCCTCTACTTCTCACCCACCTTTGCGGGAAGCAGGCCCGGCGCACTGAGCGCGGCATGCTGGGCGGCCATGGTGTCCATCGGAGAGAGCGGTTACCTGGAGGCTGCGCGAAAGATCCTCGAGACCGCCTCGAAGGTCATGGAAGGGATCCGAACGATACCGGAGCTTCGCATCCTCGGCGACCCCCTGTGGGTCATCGCCTTCACATCGGACGAGCTGGACATCTACCGGATCATGGACCTCATGACCAAGAGGAACTGGAACCTGAACGGGCTGCACAAGCCCTCGTGCGTGCACCTCTGCGTGACGCTGCGGCACACGCAGGCCGGCGTGGCGGAGCGGTTCATCCAGGACCTGAAGGAGGCCGTGGACCATGTAAGGAGGACCCCGGACGAAGAGGGAGGCATGGCCCCTGTTTACGGCATGGCAGCCACAATACCCATGCGCAGCCTTGTGGGGGACCTGCTCAAACGGTACCTGGACCTGCTGTACAAGGTCTGAAATCCGCCTTCCCCAATGGCAAGCCGCCCGGAGCAAGGCCCTCGACAAATTCATGGCACGGATGATCATCCCCGCAAGGACTGCTTCGACTTCAGCAGCCATCTTACGCAAAGGGATTCATTTGGTCCCTGGCCTACTTTCCAGGCAAGCTCCGGCGATTACTGCGATGATTCGGCCACACGCTCTATCCGAAGCAGTTCCTTGTAGACTCGGTCAAAGCGAACGATAGGGTCACTGGGGTCGGCGTCCGGAGATAGGGAGGTACGTTCCCAGCCTTCAAGGGTGTGGCTCTGGCCCTGTCCGTTCACCAGCGTGATGACCGGATGCCCTGTGTCGGGCGGCATCCTTTCATCAGGAAGGACAAGGTCCAGGAAGTCGTTGGCGATGAACGCTTCCACAAGGGCCCGGATATCGCCTTCATCAAGAAGGATCTTGTAGACCTTTTTCTTGGTTCCGCCGCCTAGTCTCCGTGGACGGACCATGTGCACCGTGGCCTTCCCGGAGCCGTGCACGATTACGTCCCGGTCGCCGAACGGCCCCATGACATCCTTCAGTTCCATGCGGATATCACCCCGGCCGGCTTCTTCTCCGAGGAAGGCCTGTGTGCGGTTCATGGATCTCGACGAGGAGGTGTTTTGCCTGCCGGGTTTCATCTTCAGGCCGAAGTGCCTGGCAAGGGTCTCATTGTACAGCTCCCCATAGCGGACAGCCCTCTGAAAAGCAGCCCTGTAATCTTCGGCAACATCCGGAGAGCCGATCTCATCGGTGCAGCCGCCGCCGATGGCCACATAGGTATAAGGCGGCAGGGTCTCCAGTCCATCCTCGATGATGAGCGGATAGGGAACCTCCTCCACAGAGAGAAAGAAGACGCGGATGTCAGCCGAGCGGATATCCGCGGCCGCTTGTTCCTTTGCCCTGTCCGGATCGCACGCACGGTACTCCGGAATCGTGGTCAAGTAGACGGTCCCTTTCTCCTGCATCGTGTCCCTCTCCTTTCCTTTGGCGGCACGGTTCACTTCCTTGTCCTCGAACACGGCGATGCCGGGCCCGGTCGTTTCACAATTCAGCATGAACAGGCTCAGAAAAACAGCCAACCACGCGGGAAGGTTCAAAATGGTTTCCTCCTCCATCCGGGCCTGGATCTCAAAAACAGAATCATAGCACATCTGGTCCTCACCGCACTTTTTGATTTGTCTTGAACGGAGCCCTTCTCTCAACACATGAACTCCCGGTCTGAAAAAGACAGTCTCTTCTGAAAAAAAAGTGCATCAGAATTCGTCCTCCTTACGATATTGTGTGTAGAATGCGTGCAGGAGGGTGGTTGCGGGTAGAGGATCCATGGGTTCCTTCACTCGAAAGGAGAGACCATGAAAAGAGAAATCATGCCCGGATTTATCGGCAAACCGTTGCTGGTTTTTTTTCTCATGCTCGGTGTGGGCTGCAGCAATGCGGAAATCCAGCTTCAAGGGAATTACTACGGAACCGGAACCGTCATGGCCTACGATCTCGATGAGAACTGTGAGCCTGTCCCCCCGGGTGGTGAGAGCTCCGGCAATGTCGAAGTCAAGGCGCTTCAGATCGATGACGTTGTGCTGGGGACCGCGGTGATGGAATTCTGGTGGGGGGATCCTGAGTACCCGATCGTGGGAACCAACGACAACGGCCACGTCACGTTCGCTTTTGGGCTCGATCTGGGCTCATCCAGATATGAGTGCTCCTTTCATATATTAGGTATCGAGAACAACGGGGACAAGATTGCGGATGTGCTCCAGATGGACCCGGACGAGGAAAGTTCCTGTACCAGTTACTACAATGGAAACTGTATGTACATTGCAATCCTTACCCGTGGAGAGATGACGAGACAGGAGTAGAAAACCCTTTGCCGGCTTTATCCCCGGCCTTGAGAATCCTGATCGATCAACGAGATCCTGCCCCTGAGTATTTCTTGGCAGTAGGAATGCTTTTCTGTTCGTTCCCCTTGCTCTTTTTGGTTTTTCCCTCCCCTTTCCCTCGTACAAGAGGGAAAACTCCGACTGAACCCTGTCCGGTGAGCATGCTCCCTGGCACAGGGAGCTGCAGAAGAGCAGGATGACTTTAAAATATAAATATGTTATATTGTAATGATTTTAACTTTTTGCCCTTTCGGTCCTGCACGATCAGAACCTGTTTATCCAATCCGGAAGAATCTGAATCATGAAGGAACAGAGGATCCCCCTGATCATCTTTCTTTGCATTCTGTGCTTGCCTGGGTTTGCCTCCATCCAGGTTCATGCGGATTCACCTTCAAGTGAAGGAGGGCTTTATACCGTCGATGAGGACCCTCGAACCACGACCTACAAGGCAAGCGGGCTGGGACAGCAGTGTTATCGTAAAGACACAATCGTCTATTATCAGCCCCGGGAGAATGAGCTGTTTCCTTTGTTCATCTTTCTTGAAGGATCGCATCAGGAAGCTTCAGATGCCGCATCTTTGAAGATCATCAGGGAAATGGCCAGTGCCGGGTATGTTGCCGCTATCGTGAACTACAAAAACGGTACGATCATCGGCTGCAACACCTTGAAGAAGAAGGCAAGGTGCATCTTTTCGGATTCCTCCGAGGAGCCGAACAGTGCGGTCCAGGTCCTCTGCAATGATGAGAACATTAAAGCCGACTGCAGCCTGGGGGTCGTTGCTTCAGGTGTAAGCCAGGGTGCCTTCCTGTCGATTCTTTCAGAAAACTATACGGATCATATTCGCGCTGTGTATGCGATGAGTGTCTCCAACAAAATCTCCACCGGTGGCTTTGAGAACTGCATGAATGTCTTCGGTGACTCTGGAAGTGACAGAGCTTTGCCAAGTGATAAATTAAGGATTATCACCGGGGAAAGCGACCAGTTTTTTTCGAATGTGATGAGCGTCTGCGGGGAACGCCCCGCATGTGAAGAAAGCCGGGAAGAATTGTGGAACAGGATCGGGCGCATCTTCTATTCGGAAGATGATCTGGATATTCACTGCCCCTACATTCCAGATGCCCGCTCATGTATCTATGAGAGCCCGAACATCCCTGAGGATCTCCCCGTCAAGCCCGGGTGGGTTCTTGTGGATGATGAAGAAATAACGGGCGACAACATCGCTGATCATGTGTATCAGCTCATGGGGAGTGCATACGACACCATTGATCCGGCCTGGTATGACGAAGCCTTTCCGCTTGACTGGACACAGCAGCCCAAGAATGAATGGTCTCTGATTCCCAGGAATATCTGGGTCCATTCACAGATGACCCTTACCCTTACGAGGGGACCTGCATTGACAACGACGGCGACGGCTACGGTTCTCCTGCAAGTGTTTACTGCACGTTTCCGGAAGAAGATTGTAATGACAATGAAAAAGAGGTCAATCCCGGTGCCGAAGAGATCCCCGGCGATCGTGTAGACAACGATTGTGACAACAGGGTTGACGAGAAGTGCTTCATCGCCACCGCTGCTTACGGAAGCTCCATGGCAGAGGATGTGAATACCCTGAGAGCTTTTCGCGATCAACACCTTTTGAAGACGGAACTCGGGAAAGCACTTGTGGAACTTTATTACGAGCATTCACCCACCGTTGCAGAAACGATCGCTGACAAACCCGCCTTGCGGGCCATCGTGAGAGCCCTCCTCAAACCGGTTGTGTGGTTCGGTAGAAGAATGGTCGTAGAGGCCAATGCTGAATAGCTGTGCATGATCTCATAGACGCAAGATTCGGCAAGCGCGCTTCATTATTCTTTTGACATGCCCTCCTGCCCCTTTTTATACTTCACCTGTCCTTTACCTGGCTCTTCGTAAAGCGATCTGTTCACAAGGTCACACCCGAATCACATCATGTAAAAGCCCGCTGTCCGTAGCACAATGAAAGGGAGGATCATGATGAAGAAATGGATTCTCATTTCCCTGTTGGCCGTTGCCTCTCTCACGGGCGGACGCACGGTTTGGGCGGACGGGATGATCGTCCCCGTGGAGAGGATGCCCGGGCCGTTGCTGCTGGGCGACCTGTACAGCGTGACGTACCACTATGTGAACGTGGACATCTCGGACCAGGTGGCCACCACAACGGTTGAACAGGCCTTTGTCAACGAGACGAAAAAAACGATTCGGGCCCGGTATATCTTCCCCTTGCCGAGAGGCGCCCAGGTGAACAGGTTCAGCCTCGTGCAGGGAGACAGGGAGATCCCGGGAAGGATCCTGGGAAAGGAGGAAGCGCGCAGGATCTACGAGGACCTGGTTCGCAAGCAGAAGGATCCGGCGCTGCTGGAGTACATCGGCCAGGGGATGTTCCAAACCAGCGAATTCCCCCTCCCGCCCGGTGAGGAGAAGAAGGTGAAGATCGTCTACTCGGAGCTGCTGAAACGCCGGGGAAAGAGGGTGGAGTACCGGTATCCGCTCAACACCGAGAAGTTCTCCAAGGAAGAGATCCACGAGGTACGGATCAACATCGACCTCGAATCCAAAACCCCTTTGAAAACGGTCTATTCCCCCACACACGACGTGTCGCTTCACTGGATCGACAACAGGATGGTCCGCGGGAAGTGGTCCGAAAAGGACGTGAAGCCTGACAAGGACTTTCGCCTGTTCTGGACCCTCTCGAAGGAAGAGGTGGGCGCCACGCTGTTCTCCTATCGCCCGGACATCTCCGAGGACGGCTTCTTCCTCTTCCTGGCAAGCCCCCGGGTGGAAACCGGCGACAAGAAGGTCATCGCCAAGAACATCAATCTCGTCCTGGACGTTTCCGGCTCCATGAACGGGGAGAAGATCGTCCAGGCACGAAACGCTGCGGAGTTCATCGCCCGGAACCTGAATCCAGCGGACATGTTCAACCTCGTCTTCTACGATGACGTGGTGGATCCCCTGTGGGACGGGCTGCAGGCCTACACGGCCGACACCCGGCGCGAGGCGGTGGAGCGAATCAAATAGTAAGATGCAGGGGGGTCCACCGACATCAACGCAGCGCTCACGGAAGCCCTGGCACAGATGCCGGATGACAAGAAGCCGAACTTCATCATCTTCCTCACTGACGGCCTGCCCACAGCAGGGGTCACCGACCCGAACCGGATCGCGGAAAACGTTTCCAGGGCCAACAAAACCCATACAAAGCTATTCGTCTTCGGCGTGGGTTATGACGTCAACGCGATCCTGCTCGACCGGCTGGGCGCCGAGAACCACGGGCTGGCGGAATACGTGCAGCCCGGGGAAAACATAGAAGCCAAGGTGAGCGACTTTTACAAAAAGATCCAGAACCCGGCACTCACGGACATCACACTGGATTTCGGAAGCACAAGGGTTCGCGATGCGTATCCCCGCACCCTGCCGGACCTTTTTCGCGGAGGCCAGCTCGTCTATGTGGGGCGCTACAGGGACACGGGGAAGAGCACCGTCACCCTTGCCGGCCGGGTCGGGGAAAAGAAACAGAGGTTCAAATACAAGGTGGATTTCGCCGGCATGACGGACAGGGAGGAGCATGCCTTTGTGGCAAGCCTGTGGGCCCAGAAGAAGATCGGCACCCTCATCGAGCAGATACGGTTGCACGGCGAGAAGAAGGAGTACGTGGACGAGATCGTGGACCTGAGCACCCGCTACGGCATCATGACCGAGTACACCAGCTTCCTGGCTGACGAGGGGGTGGACATCCACGACGCTCCGAGCCATCGCGTGCGGGCATTCGAGGCTCTGGCGAAGAAACGTCGAATCAGAACCGGGGTCGGGGGTGTCAGCCAGTCCGTGGCCTCCGGCAAGATGCAGAGGAAAAAGCAGGCCCCGAGCAAGGCCAGCTACCTGAACATGGAAGGC
This sequence comes from uncultured Thermodesulfobacteriota bacterium, assembly GCA_964609935.1. GTDB lineage: Bacteria > Desulfobacterota > DSWW01 > DSWW01 > DSWW01 > CAYTRL01. Next base: position 11,176 of record CAZSUQ010000012.1, read on the forward strand.
AAGGTCGTTCAGGTGGACACCGTAAAGATCATCGGCTCCAAGACCTTCTACCTCAAGAAGGGCGTGTGGGTGGATGCCGAATACAGGGAAGAGATGAAGGTCACGGAGGTGAAGCCGTTCTCCAAGCCCTATTTCGAGCTCGCGAAGAACAACGTCACGCAAGCCAAGTACATGACCTTTGCGTCAAAGGCGGCGGTCATCGTGGTCATCAAGGGAAAGGCCTACAAGATCGTGGCGGCCGAATAAGGATTTCGGAGACCCCGCGTACAGGTTTACCCCCCGGCAATGGGGAGGAAGAGGAACAGGGTTTCGCTGCCGGTCAATGCAGGGTCCTCCTGCCGGACATCTTCACCGTCCACCAGGATCTTCAGAAACGGGCTCCTCTTCTCCGGGCGGTGGGGATCCATGAGCACGCGCTTGAGCTTGTCCCCGTGGAGGGAGCACAGGGGCTCCAGCAGCTCGGAAAGCCTGCCCGAGAATTCCATGTCGAACTCTTCCTGACCCACGATCTCTTTGAGGCCGGAGAGGAAACACAACTTCATGAATCAGGTCCCTGATTGTTCTTTGTAAAGGTAAAACTCCTCCAGGCCGCCCTCCAGGTTCCGGACCGCCTGAAAACCCTTGCCCGCCAGGAATCGAACAGCCTCACGGCTCCTCCAGCCGAACAGGCAGCAGACCACGATCTCCTCCTCCTTGTGAGGAAGGAGTGCTTCCCATTCCGAAGCCAGCCTGCTGTACGGGATCTTGATCCCCTCTTCAAAGGGGTAGATGGATCGCTCCCACTCCTCCCTCACGTCCAGAAAGAGGAGGGATCGGCCTTCACCGGCCCTGCTGTCCAGGTCCACCACCCGGAGGCTTCGGTCCGACACAGGTTCCTTCTCTTGCCCTTCCCGTCCCGGCTCCCGAAGGCCGCAGAAAACCTCGTAGTCCACGAGTTCACGTATCGTGGGGTTGTCTCCGCACGCCGGACACCTGGGGTCTTTTCGTATCTCGAGCTCATGGAACTGGGTGGAGAGCAGGTTGCAGAAGAGAAGGCGGTTGATGAGCGGCGTGCCCTTGCCCAGGATGAGCTTGATGACCTCGTTGGCCTGAAGAAGCCCCACGATCCCGGGCAGCACACCCATCACGCCCGCTTCCGCGCAGGAGGGGATCGTACCGGGAGCGGGCGGCACAGGGAAGAGGCACCGGTAGCAGGGCCCTCCCCCTGCCGGGTAAAAGATCGTGGCCTGTCCCTCGAACCGGTAGACGGCACCGTGAACCAGGGGCTTTTTCAGGAGCACGCAGGCATCGCTCATCAGGTAGCGGGCAGGGAAGTTGTCCGTGCCGTCCACGATGATGTCATACCGGGAAAGGATATCCATTGCATTCCGGGAGTCGAGGTGTCTTCCATGTACCTGCACCTCCACGTCCGGGTTGAGTGCCTTGATCCTCTTTTCCGCTGAGACGGTCTTGGCCTGACCCAGCTCTTCCGTGGAGTGTGCCACCTGCCTCTGCAGGTTGGTCAGGTCCACACGATCCCCGTCCACCATCCCCAGGGTCCCCACGCCGGCAGCGGCCAGGTAGAGCGCCTGGGGCGAGCCCAGACCTCCCAGGCCAACGAGCAGGACCTTGGCCTCCATGATCTTCTGCTGCCCCTCGCCCTGCACCTCGGGAAGGATGAGCTGGCGGCTGTACCGGATGTATTGTTCCTGCGTGAACTTCCAGTTCGGCTTCACTTCTCGGGTTCCTTTAATACGCACGCTCGTAAACGGCTCTGAGCTCCTCCACGGACAGCTTCACAGGGTTCCCCACCAGGGAAACATCCTTGAAGGCGCTCTCGGCCATGAGATCGAACTGATCTTCGGTCACCCCCACCTCGGAGAGCCTCTGGGGAAGCCCGATCTCCTGAGTCAACGCCCTGACCATGGCCGGGGCATCCTCACCCCTGCCCTTGTCCGGATCGAAGCAGGAGGCGATCCGCTCCATCTTCTCGGATACCGCTGCAAGGTTGATCTCCATGGTGTGAGGAACCATGATGGCATTGGCCAGGCCGTGGTGCACACCGCAGACCGCGCTCAGCGGGTGCGAAAGGGCGTGCGACGCACCCGCGCCCTTCTGAGGGAAGCAGAGCCCCCCGAGGGTGGCGGCCATGGCCATGTCAATCCGCGCATCCGTGTCGCTTCCGTCCTTCACCGCCCGTACCAGGGATTTTGCCACCAGCTCCATCCCTCCCAGAGCGGCCTGGTCCGCAGGCGGGCAATAGCTCTTCACGCAATAGGATTCAAGGCAGTGCACCAGGGCGTCCATCCCCGTGGCGGCCGTCAGGTTTGCCGGAAGCCCGTAGCTGAGTTCCGGGTCCACGAGGGCCAGGGTGGGCACCATCAGGGCACCGATCATGGATATCTTTTCCTTCTTTTCCGTGAGAGTGACCACGGCAACATTGGTCACCTCGCTGCCTGTCCCTGCCGTGGTGGGCACGGCGATCATGGGGGGAAGATCACTGGGGATCCTTGAGATGCCGCCCGCCATCACATCATACTCCTCGGGCGAGCCGCCGCAGTGGGCCAGCAGCCGGATCGCCTTTCCCGCATCCATGGGGCTTCCGCCTCCCACGGCCACCACCAGGTCGCAGCCCTTTTCCTTGTACACCTGCGTGCCTGCCGCCACGTCCGCTTCCGTTGGATTGAACTGTAAATCGCAAAAGATCTCGGCTTCCACCTCGGAATGCTTCAGCCGCTCCACGACCTTTTCCAGGATGCCCAGGTCCCGAACGCCGGGATCGCTCACCACCAGCGCCTTCCGGGCCTTCAGGAATTTGGCCTGACGGCCGATCCGCTTCAGCATGCCCGGACCGAATTGGATCAGGGGGCTTTGGGAGATCATGACCGGATTCTTTTCGCTCATGAATACAGGCTCCTTTGAACGCTTTGGTCGTTTCCCCTCGAAATCGTGGCTGATGAACCTCTGTTCGGAAAGGGCCCTTCAATGATTCTATTGCATCATGCTAGGTATCTTTAAACTATCGTTCGCCATCAAATCAAGAACCTTCCGTTGTCCGGCGTTCCCGGGCATGAAGACGGATTTCATCGGAGCAGCGTCGGTTCTCCCCCTTTTCAGACTATTCAATCCCTGTCCCTTGAGGATGTCAATGAAACCGGTCCCGTCCTGAAGAATCTGTTTGCTTTTTTCCGTTGCTTCCTATGAAAATAGATGCTCGCAAAAGGGAAATTCCTCTTTTGCCCTTTAAGAAAGAATCCTATGGCCTGGCCGGCAGGGAGGCGAAGATGGCGAAAAAGGATGTCTTTTTCGGGTATGTGGACAAAAAGGTCGTGTGCAGGAGCGGTGAGGTAACGATCCCCTTGCGCACCACGGATCTCACAAGCATGCTTGCCGCCTTCCCTGTGAAAACGAGCCTGCTCCGGCCCCTGATCCCGGCCCGGCTGCAACCCCTGGGCTTTCTCGGCACGAGCGTGCTGACCATCGGCGGGATGGAATACAGGGAGATGAGCATCGGCCCCTACAACGAGATCGTGGTCCTCGTACCGGTGCGGTACACGGGACCGCTGCCTCCGCAGGCCAGCGCCGGTTTCGTACTGGAGCGGGTGGGGGTGTACGTGATGATCATCTCGGTGACCACGCAGATCGCCCTGGATGCCGGCCTCGATATCTGGGGATATCCCAAGTTCCTCTCCGAGATCACGTTCCAGGACCAGGGAGAGCGCAGGGCCTGCCGCTGGGAGGCGGAAGGGGAGGAGATCCTCTCCTGTTCCGTGGGTAAGGAGGGGATCACGGTCCCCTTTGACCGAAAGCTCGTGGACTTCTCCGTGCGAGGCAACGAGATCATGAAGAATGCACTGCGCGGCCGTTTTCAACTGCGGCTGTCCTCCGGCAAGAACGTGCAGATCTCTTTTGGCCCCCATCCCGTGGGGCAGAAGCTCGCCGGCATGATCGAGACGCGACGGGCACTGTCAGGGGGATACATGGAGCACGGTATGGGCGTGCTGGATGCACCGGAGTGGAGTGCTCCCCTTTGAGCCTTCCCCTGTGCCACACCCCACATCAAGGTGAACGGATGACCGACCGTAAAAAGATGAAGAACCGGTACCGGCTGATCTCCATGGTCTCGGACATTGGGGGAATCCGGAGCACCATCGGGGAGATGCGCGGGCTCGGCCACCTCCGGCAGCCCGGGCTGAACAAAGCCCCGGTCCCCCGGCACGGGGATCCCGTGTTCAACGAAGAGTGGTTCGTGCGAACCGTGAGGGAGAAGATCGCGCACCACCCGGACAACAGCAAGGAATATCCTTTCTATGGAGAACCCGTTTTTGACGAGCCGCTGGTGGACTTCATACGGGGAGACGATCCCATCTTCAGGGAATTCAAAAAGATCATTGGCCCACACCACTTCCTGCCCGAGGAGATCATGGCCTGGCAGGCAAGGAAAAACGGCGTGCCCGAACCGGCGGCAAAGAACCTGTCCGTGGTCAGTTTCGTCATGCCGATCCTAAAGCGGACCGTAAAGGAAAACGCATTGCAGACGGAGTGGCCCTCGGAGCGGTGGGCCCAGACGCGGCTTCACGGGGAGATCTTCAGCCAGATCTTTGTGCGGGAGATCGTCACCTTCCTCATGAGCAAGGGCGTTCTGGCCGTTTCCCCGGATGTGACCCCGCTGTTCAGGAAGAAGCGATACCCCCGTGTGGGCTGGGCCTCCCCCTGGTCTCACAGGCACATGGCCTATGCGGCCGGGCTGGGTACCTTCGGCATGCACGATTTCCTGATCACGGAGAGGGGGTGCACACACCGTGTGGGCAGCTTTGTGGTGAACCTGAAGCTCGACCCCTTCCGGCAGAGGCCTGATGACATCCACGCCCACTGCCTTCAGTACCAGGGCATCAAGTGCATGAAATGTGCACGAAAATGCCCGGTGGATGCAATCGACGAGGTCACTGCCCACGACAAGGAGCGATGCTACAAGCGGGTTGCTCAGTCCACCTTCTACTGCAACAGGAACTACCACATCTTCATCTACGGGTGCGGTCTCTGTTCCGTGGGTGTTCCGTGCGAATCCCGGATCCCCAAGGTGCTTCAAAAGAAGGGCGCCCGTCCCTCCAGGGGCTCTCGAAAAGAGGTTCAGGAACGAAGCACCCCGGAATCCCTGTAGCAGACCTGTGCTCCTTCCGAACCAAACCGGCCTCTTCTCTCATCCCAATGACAGGACCCACAATCTCCCGATCAACATCAGCCCTTCCGTAAAGAACAGGAAACCCGAGGTGAAGCATGAACAGATTGCCCGCGGTCATAACCACGGTAATCCTTATCATGGGGTGCACCCCCACCCCTCCTGAACTGAACATCGTGGACTACGTAACCGGACTCGACAAGCCCTGGGATGTGACCTGGACTCCGGACGGTCACATGCTGTTCACAGAGAACAATACAGGAGACATATGGGTGGAAGACGGGGGGAGTGCCGCTCCCGTACACACCTTGAGCGATCTGGCCAGCAGCGGTGAGGGTGGACTCATGGGGATTACCCTGAGCCCCACTTTCAGCGCAGACCATTATGTTTTCGTATGCTATACCTCCACCGCCCCGGACATCCGGATCGTCCGGTTTGAAACCGATGCGGGGGTCTCCAGCCTGTTCAACAAGACCCCCATCGTGACAGGCGGCCCTTACAGCACGGGGAGGCATTCGGGATGTCGAATCAAGTTCGGTCCTGACGGCTACCTCTGGGGCACCTTTGGGGACGCGGCAACCGGAACCACCCCGCAGGACGAGAACTCCCTGGGCGGGAAGATCTTGCGTGTGGACATGGACGGGAACGCCGCACCGGACAACCCGAGCGGGGATATCTGGTTTGCCAAGGGCTACCGGAATCCGCAGGGCATTGATTTTCGTCCGTCGGACGGGCTGGCCTGCATTGCGCAGCACGGACCCTTCACCGACGACGAGGTGGAGTGCCTGGACAGCAACTGTTTTGCCGATGCCTGCAATTCCGGCTGGAACCCTGTCCCGGGTTACAATGAGGCGGTTCCCATGACCGACCTGACGCTGTACCCGGATGCGAACGAGGCGCTCTGGTCTTCAGGCTCGCCCACGCTTGCCCCCTCGGGAATGAGCTTTCTCCAGGGGAGCCAGTGGGGCATCTGGGATGACTCCATTGTAGTGGCGTTTCTCAAGACGCGGCAGCTCGGCTACTTCAAGCTCGATCCGTCAAACGGGCTGCAATCCCTGGCTTTCTCCGCATTCACCAACCGCCTGAGGACCGCTGAACAGGGCCCGGATGGTTGTTTGTATATCCTGGAAGATGTGAGCTCCAGCGGGAGGATTCTAAAGGGTTGCGTGGCGGAGTAGAGAGCTCACACGTCGGGGATCCAGCGGTTCTCCTTGTACCAGCGCACCACCTCGGGGAAGGCATCCTCGAACCTCGGGTGCCGGAAGCGGTACCCCAGGTCCAGCACGGCCTGGTTGGAAAAGACCATGTCCCAGAGGGCGTAGTCGTTGGTTCCGCGCCCGAGCCACGGGGTAAGGACAGGCTCCAGGTCGTGCTTGAGCACGATCCGATCCCACTTGCCCTGAAAGCGGGCATTGAGACGGTTCATGGCTGCCTCGGGCATCCTTTCCATGACCCCGGCGATCGTCCTCATGAGCCTTTTGGGATAGGGGAAGAGGGGAACGTACCCCTTGCCGAATGCATGGGCCATGGCCCTGCAGAGCGTCTCCAACGTGACCGGATGACCGTCCGAGCCGTTGAAGGCGCGGCCCACGGCGTTTTCAGTCTCGAGAAGCAGGGCCGTGATCCCTGCCACGTCCTCCACGTGGATCCAGCTGCACGCCACACCCTCACGCACGAGATAGAGCCTCTTCTGCCTGAGAGAGAGGGAGAGGGCGCCGAGTCCGAAGAAGAAGGAGCCCAGGTACAGGGATCCCGGCCCGTACACGAGCGCGGGACGGAGCACGGTGACCGGAAGCCCGTGCTTGTGATGGAAGCGCCAGGCCACCTTCTCCCCCCACCACTTGGTGAGCACGTAGTCGTTCTCCACCGGGAACTTCGGGTCCTCCTCCAGCACCGGGATCTTCTTCGGTGTTCCGTGAACGCCGGCAGTGGAGAGATGCACGAACCGGTCCACGCCCGTTTCCAGTGCGGCCCGGCAAAGGTTCTCTGTGCCGGTCACGTTCACGGCAAAGGCCTCTTGCCTTGAAGCGTTGAAATCAAAGCAGGCCGCCAGGTGGATCACCCTCTGGATCCCCTGCATGACGTGCTGAAGGCTCTCCGGGTCGAGGAGGTCGCTGGAAACAAACTCCGCTCCCTGTTTCACAAGGGACCGTGCATCCGACCGGGGCAGGTCCGTTGCCCGCACGGAGTAGCCGTTGTTCAGGAGTTCCTGAACAACGAACCTGCCGATGAAACCTCCTGCACCCGTTACCAGGACTCTGTCTTCCGTCATGGCTTTCTTCCCTGGGCTCCAAAGGTCGGCCTTGAGACGATTGCTGAATTCTCCACACTCATTTCTCAGGATGTTGCGAGCGGAGCGAAGCAACCCACATGTACAGAGCATTTGGAGCTGTGGGATTGCTTCGTCGCCTCCGGCTCCTCGCAATATCCATATGATACGTCACCGTATTTTTGGCGACATGTGCTTATCCAATCGCCGCAGCGTCAACCGCTTGAACAGCACACCTGCAATCATGGAGAAGAGGACAAAGAAAAGGAACCCCGGGGGCACCCCCTTTGAATATTGCGGAATCCCCGGCCCGGCCCGGGCCTGCGGCGGTGTGCAGCCGCCGCACAGGGTGATGTCGCATATGTCCCCAAGCCCATCCTCGTCCAAATCCTCTTGCCCGGGGTTGTTGTGAAAGGGACAGTTGTCCCGGCCGTCCTCGATCCCGTCGTTGTCGTCATCCGGGTCGCAGGCATCGCCCTCTCCGTCCCCTTCGCTGTCTGCCTGGTCGAAGTTGGCATGCCCGGGGCAGTTGTCGCACGCATCCCCGAACCCGTCGCCATCGCTGTCCCTGCCGCCGGCTTCGCCCACGCACGGGTTCTCCCTTGCCAGGTTCATCAGCCTCATCATGGTGTCCGCCCGCACAACCTGGTATTCCTCGTCAAGGCCGTCGGACAGCTCCTTCAGGTAGCTCGGCGTGACCTTCCACCCGTTGGCCCCGATGTACACGAACATGGGCCGGTCCGGTGAGACAAAGGGCTTCTGGGCCTTCTTCTCCCGAAGAATGGCCTCCACCTGCTCCCTGTCGCCCAGGAGAAAGACGTACTGGCACCGGAGCACCGGCGTCCCCCTGGAGGTGTAGTAATATCCGAGATCCCCTGTGGCCCAGTAATCGATCAGGAAGCCGAGGGGGTTCAGGAAGTCGTGGTACCGGTTCAGGATCCTGTCCGGGAAGGTCATGTCGTCGTTGAGGATCCACTGGATGTTGAGATCAAGGGCCTGGTAGTACGGCAGGGTGATCTCCAGGAAGCGGTCGAGATCCGGGTAAAGATTGGGGTACATGTACCCGATGCCCGAGACCGGGCAGACAAACAGGTTGTTCTCCGTGGCCGTGGTAAAATAGTAGTCCAGGATGCCGGGCGCCATGTCCATCAGGCCGGGCGCGGTCTCCCATGCCAGGGGGATGTCTCCCCTTGCGGGGTCGTCCCAGTTGGTCCTTCCCCAGCGGTGGGTAAAGGACATGGAATCCCCGTCCGTGATCCCATAGGAAACATAGATCTTGTTCTCCAGCGGCGGCACATCCACGGCGTGATGCTGCGTGTATTCCCTGGCCGGCAGGCCCGAGTGCACAGAGAGGTTGGGCACGTGATCGTTGGCCACGTGGAACTTCCCGTACCTGGAAAAGGTGGCCACACCGATCAGCTCGTCAATGGCCCATCCCAGGACCGGGATGTTGCGGGGCGCGGCTGCAAGGACCTCCTCCAGCAGGGCCCGCTCCTCAGGGATGTGATAGTTCAGGTTTACGCAGAAGATGTTGTGGCAGATGAGGTAGTCCCTGGAGACCGGCAGGTCTTCTGTAACGAATGCCAGGACGCGGCGGTTGCACAGGGGCCATAGCTGGTCGTGGGCCCAGCGGTACATCTGAATGTTGTCCGTCCATCGGCCCCGCAGGTCCGATACGACGGGCACGCCCAGACCCGTGACCGCCTCGATCAGGTTCGGGTGAATCACGAGGAGCCCGCTCAGGCCGCTCATCACGGTTGCCACGTTGATGGAGCCCGGCAGGTCCGGGTCAAAGACCACCGCGCCCTTCACCTCCTCACGGAAGCGTTCCAGGAGTGTCCAGGGTGTGTCCTCCTCCTGGGAGGTGACGCCGTAGTTCGCTTCCATGTGTTCGAGCCAGTCCTCCTCATGGTCGAACAGCGGGTCGAACTCGCCGCTCGTATAGAGGAGATAGATCCTGGGGACGGTCTTGTTCACCACGCCCTGAAGGGAGGCGAGCATGAGCTTCACCTCTTCGGATTCGTCATAGGCCTCCAGAACATGGAGGTGCTCCGGCATGGCCGACTTGGGAAAGACGCGTTCCTCCGGCAGGGCCGAAACGCCTGTTCCGTGATCCCTCACCTGTTGCCCTTCCTCCCCTTCCGGGGGGATGAGAAGGGCTCCTAGCAAAGGGCCGAGGACCATGTTTGCATTGTCGTGATCGTCAAAGTTGTTGAGGGAGCCCTGATAGTACAGGGCATCCCCAAAGGTGGGGTTCTGAAAAAAGAAGTAAAAGGGCTCGTACCGCCCGTCCGGTGGATAGGCGTCCGTGCCGTATGAATGCCCGGCATCGTGCAGGATGTCTGTTCCATGATCGTAACGGCCGTTCCCGTTCACGTCCTCGTATCCCTCGGTCCGGTCCACCATGAACCAGAGCTCATCCGGGTCTCCCTGCTCCATGTCCCAGACGGGGAGAAGATCCCGGGTATCCAGTGCCGTGTCGAACAGGGCGTTGAGGAGGAGCCCTACCCCGCTTCCGCCGGGCAGGGGGCTCTCGCCAGACAGCAGGGAGAAGATCAGGCTCGCGTCCATGGGCCCGTCATCGATCTCCCCGTCGTTGTCGTCATCCACGCCGTTGGGCGAGCCTGCCAGGGCGTCCTCCTCCGGGGGAACCGTGCCGTAAAGGGCATGGGTGACCTGCTCCATCAACCCCCTGTCCAGGGTCATGAACACTGTTCTCATGAGGAGGTCCACCACAGGGTTTTCCAGGGAAGCGCCGTTGATGGAAACATTGAAGCCCAGCGCGTAGGGTGTGCTCCGGTCAAGCCACCGGATGATGTCATCCTGCTGGTCATCTGTCTCCAGCATGGCGATATCGAAGAGATCATCGGGCAGCTCCTGCTCGTCCACCCGGTCGTCAAAGGGATTCAGGAGGGTCCCCTGGTCGTCCATCCAGTAGTGCCCGTCGTGGTCGTCATCATCGAACAGGAGTTCCACGGCCCGGATGAGATCCGCCTTGGCCAGCTTGAGCACTGCAACACCATCCACACCGCTCGCCTCCATGGTGTTCACGGTGAGCAGGTTCGGGTACCTGTCCAGAAGCCTGATCAGCTCCTTGGGGTCTCCGCCGATGATGATGTTCAGGATGTCGTCGATGCGGTCCGCGTCCAGGTTCAGGTTGGTTGAAAGGGCCACGTAGCAGAGAAACCGGGCAAAGTGAAGAAGGCCGTTCAGGGCGGCAGCCTCGCCCAGGTCGTGCTCTCCCATGCCCGTGGGTGATCTCGCAGGGATGGAGATGGTGGATCCCAGAAGGCCGAGCTTCAGGATCGGCAGGGAGTAGGTGAAGTCCTCACGGGTGAGCACATGGTCCAGGCGCTGGATGGAGAGGCTCAAGGGCGGGATGATCATCTCCTTCAAGTAGTCGGTGATGAGGGACACCGGCAACCTGTCTTGAGACTCCCCTAAAGCTTTCTGAAGCGACCCGGTGAGAATATTTCCTGGAATCCCGTTTCCCGCTGTTTCCGCCGGAAGGAGACCACTCAGAAACTCGTCGATGATGCCCAAGGGGATGGTCACCTGGCAGAAGGCGGCGCCATACTCGGCTCGAAAGAAATCCAGGGATTCCACAGGCCCGTCATTGCACGGGTCGCCGTCCTGCAGCTTCCCCACAGCGGAGTCGAAGTAGGTGTAGGCTGTGGAGTAGTTGTAACGGCCGAGTTCCCTTTCCGCGTCGCGGAGATCGTCCAGGGCGGTTTGTGAGGGTCCCTGCGGACATGGCCGCGCCGGCCCTGATGTTCCATCCCCTCCCCCGCAGCCTGACACAGAGGTGAGTACCAGCATGCAGACGGCCAGGCCCACGAGGATTCCGGTTCGATTCCGTATCATGGATCCCTCCGTATGAGAAGCTCGGGGAACCTGTCGTGATTTCCAGGTCACTCAGCCGGAATCTTCCGCCTGAAAGCCAACCCTTGGTTCTCTTCAAGCTGAACGTGAGGACCAAAATGACACAACATGCCTGGAAAGAAAAGAAAAAGCTCAACCATGTCTTGAAGATCATTCAAGGGGTAAGACGGGGTTCGGTAGGGTCGGATTTTACTGAGGCGGCAGAACTGTTGAGTGCCCAGGGGGAGGATTTCTTTACCGGGTCTTGATAAGGATATGCAGCTGAGATCTTGATTCTTTCGCAGGTCAGTTTCTTCAGGTTTTTGATGAGATTGTCGAAAAAGGTTGGGATGAAGCAACTATTGTATAATTAATACTATACTTATATTAACCTGGATTATGCGGGAGGAATGCTGAAAAGCTACTCGCAATTCCTTCAAAT